>JAYSWT010000432.1:0-1083 GCA_043717905.1 bacterium
CAAACATAAGATGTATCACGTTACACAATTAAAACAATTCTATTACGATACAGATAAAGTCAATCCAGTGGACATCGCTCGACGAGACCATTTAGAACATTTCATTGAAAACATTCTAGGCTTTGAGGGAGATATTAAACGTGTCTCAACACTACGTTTTCATGTCAAATGGCTGGGATATGACGAGTCGCATAACTCGTGGCTACGATGGAAAAATCTAATGGATACAGAACAACTACATAAGTATCTCATATCAGTCAACCTTCGTCACCTCATTCCACGTAAATTCCATTTGAATTATCTTTAGTTTGACAGTATCCATGAGGATTTCTTCCTAATTTTTACCTATATAAGGTTTTTCAGGAAGTTTTAGTCAGTAAAAGTCTGACATAACTGTTATTTCTTTAGATTTACATTACATGTATAAGTTTTACTTCTTCTACTTCATGAGTATTTGTTTCACTACTACTCACTAGCTTGGGAGGGGCAGTGTAACCGTATACGGTTCCTTTCACCGGGTCTACCGTATATGGGGACATCTCCGGTATCCCACACATGGGAACTACAGTACACCATCTGTTAGGCGATGTACACATCACCTGTCTCATGTCACAGCACTCATCTTGTAGATCTAGCTATGCTTATGCGTTACCTGTAAGCCTTAAGCAGATCTTCTATCAGTACCTACACCTACGGGATTCCGGTGCTTCTCGGCGTGTGGCCATAATATTAATATTACAAGCTGTATGCGCTTGAGAAATTTTGAAGTTTAGAACTTAGATCAATGACAACCCAAGATGAATCGTCCGATGAGAGTGAACATGAATCGGTGGGATCTTTGGGGTCGCACAAGTCGGCAGACTTGGCGAAAGACTTAGACAACACCAAAGAGGTGCTTGCGAGTCCTGGGAGTTATATCAGTTACGACGATATCTCTCTCACAGAATCATTACGTTCTACGGAACATGGCGATGTTGCTACGGCACGTCGCGCCGCGCAGCGACGCGCAGTCCAGGAGGCTGCAGCAAATCTATCGCGATTACAACTCATCGTTGAAGAAGATGAGCAAATGGACGAAAGTGA
>JAYSWT010000433.1:0-1083 GCA_043717905.1 bacterium
ATTAAAGGGTTCTCGTGTAAGCATAAACCCCTTAGGAGAAATGTATGTTCAATAGGAGACATGGGTAGCGTCGATCTATTTAGCGGAACAAATAAAGAAAAGAAAAACACTTCCTTCTTTTTATTCTCGATACATGTTCGGACTTCAATGATAGTATCATTTGCCGTGAGCGTCTTCGTACACAATTCAGTACCAGTACAAATTCTCTTCATTGTTTCGTCTGTTGAAGCCGTCGAGTCCTTTTTAGTGACGTTTGCATGCATTCATGAAGTTCAAATGAAGTACAAATGTTGTAAGGGTTAGCTGCGTAGCTGTGATGAGAGAAAATTACTAAAAGGGGCGTCTTTTATGACGTTAATCGTTTTATAGAAGTCATTTAGAAAATTCGCTGGTCCTTCCTCCAATTATCGCCCGAGCGGGTATGTAGATTATTGATTACTTTTCTGAATCAATTTAATTTCATTTTATTAGTTTATGGCTGTTGGAGTCGTCCACGGAAAACTCGTAGTGCGATGCTCTGGCACTGAGGGACTCGCCGATGAAATTGCGATAGAGATTGTCGCTGCACATCATGTTGGGGTGAAGAACCGGGAACTGGATTGGAGATCATTACGACTGAAAGTCCAGGGTCTGCAAAATATTGTCCGCATTGCTCTGGCGAAGGTTGCTGGCCCAGTTCTCGTTGCTCATATCACAGGTTTCGTACTCATTCTGGTCGATGTAGAAGTCGTCACGCTGCTTTGGTACCACATAGTTGTCGATGCAGTAGAAGTTCCTGTCCAATGCACCGTTGTCCGACGATTTGTATGCCTCCATTTCCGTAGCTATTTTCAAGTTGGGTGAGGAGCTCACTCGATCTATCACGTTGATCAATGATGGTCGCTTTAGCTACGACTTCCACTGGGATCTGAGGTGGCAGGATGACAGCAGACTCAGTGACATGCTGTCCTTGAGGCCATATTCCGGCACGGTCGCGGTTGGAACGAAACTGAGTTGTGAGGTGCACCTCAGTGCCACCCGGCACCTCGCGTTCAACAAAGTGCAGGCCTTGCTCAACGTTACGTACGGGCCCTCTTATCAGCT
>JAYSWT010000434.1:0-1081 GCA_043717905.1 bacterium
CCTTATGGACATGAAAGATCCTTCACCACGTCAACAACGGCAAATAAGCTACATAGCCGAATATAGTTGCGTCATCACACACATAGCAGGTAGAGAAAACATCATCGCTGACTGTTTGTCACGCGCCTTCACGTTTGCAATCACGCATTCATCCATATTTACCGCTGAAATTCTTCGAGAGACACCACCTTCGTCTTCCGACAACGCTGCTTTCGGAGTAAAATATGTCATTGAAGACGGTATTCACTGCGACACTTCCATTGCTGGCTCACTTAGACCCATTCTTGCCTAATCCTTACGTCCCAGTGCATTCCATTCAACGCATAACCTCCATCACCCAGGTTCGAAGGCAACGTACGAACTTCTTCGAAACTAAGTAACTTGGCCAAGCATGAGACACGACATCAAGCTTTGGACCGAACAATGTGTCTTATTATTTTGTGTTTCTGGCAGCTAGCACATTGTTCGGTCCAAAGCTTGATGTCGTATCTCATGCTATGCCAAGTTACTTGGTTTCGAATGGTTGAATGGAAGGCACTGAGACGTAATGATTCGGCAAAGAATGGGTCTATGTGAGCCAGCAATTGAAGTGTCGTAGTAAATACCGTCTTCAATGATGTATTTTTCTCCGAAAGCAGCGATGTGGGAAGACGAAGGTGGTGTCTCTCGAAGAATCTCAACGATCAATATGGGTGAATGCGTCATTGCAAACGTGAAGGCGCGTGACAGACAGTCAGCGATGATATTTTCTCTACCTGCTATATGCGTGATGACGCAGCTAAATTCAGCTATGTAGCTTATTTGCCGTTGTTGACGTGGTGAAGGGCCTTTCATGTCCATAAGGTGGATCAAAGGTTTATGGTCTATGTAGACAGTAAAAGAACGACATTCTAAGAGGTGACGGAAATGTTTAATTGAGAGATGGATTGCCAACAACTCTCGATCGAAAGCGGAGTACTATTGTTGGACAGGGTTAAGTTTTTTGGAGAAGAATTTGAGAGATTCCGGTTTCTCGTGGTTCATATGATTGTGTACATTCATTATTATTGAAATCTTGAAAATATGTTTCTCTTTAATCAGA
>JAYSWT010000435.1:0-2850 GCA_043717905.1 bacterium
AGGGGTCGATCGCTCACAGGGGCTAATCGATCGCTGGATACGCTACCGAAACAGCTTTTCACCGGATCTTTTAGTTTGGCCGCTGCGGGTTGCGGATCGGTTGGGTCGGGGCGACGGCGCTTGCTGGGCGCTTTGCGGGCGGATAATTCAAGGCCGAGGATTGTAAATTTCATGGGAGAACCTTTTATGAACTTGTCGCTGAGGCAAAACCAAATCTCGTTGATGGTGATGATATCATTAAGATGTCAAAGAGGACAAAAACTGCTCCAATGCTTGAGACAAAAGCTCGTTAGGCTGCATTTCGCGGTTAACCGCTACGACCTTAAATCTTTTTATCAAATCAGCATCTAGCATAACTGTCAACCTTTTTTTGTCTGACATATTGGCTCCTACAGCAATAACCTAACACGATACGTTTAGAGTGTCAACACTCGATAAATATCATCTCTCAACATGTGCCAAGTGTCAATGTTGACATTCAACACATGTTGACACTCGACATTTTGAAAAGTAAGATCGAGAAAAGATGATTTTCATTAGCACAATGAGCTATGCAAAACAACCGTACTAATATATCAAGATTTCTTAAGCAGCAGAGGGAAGCAAATAGCTGGAGTCAGCGAGAGCTAGCCCGGAGACTTGGTAGCACACAAGCAAACGTACAGATGTGGGAAGCAGAAAAAACGTTTCCCGATCTGGCAAGTATGGAAAAAATAGCATCTTTATTTGCGCTTTCACTCTCGGACTTATTTAAAATATTAGAGTCAGGAGCCGCGCCGGAGCAGAGAAAGTGCGGAATAGTGGAGATAATAGATGCTATCAACAATTTACCGACTGCCGATGTGGCTAGGATAAGCATAGCGGCAACCAATCGATTAGTTCAAGCTTCTTGAGATTCAATTCAACAGCACCCATTTAATCTAGTGAATTTCAAAATAGTCCTATCACTCACTGCTACGCTGGTGACAATAGTATCGCCAGCGTATTCGCAATCCGGCAATACCGATTGGCAAGGCTTCGGAGCTACGGACGAAGGCGGTCAGTTATTCCTAGATATGAGCAGCCCGAGTCGCCAGGGAAGCAAAAACATTGTCAGTTTCAGATACAGGAATCTTCGCCCGGACGGAACGGAGTGGACTAGAGAAGCCAAAACCGATGAGTGCTTTTCTGGAAGAAGCTGGAAGTTGAACGGTCGGCCAAGTGGTTGGAGTGCTCTTGTCGATGGACAATGGATAAAAGTTACAACCGATAGTGATGCAGCCAAAAATCTACTAATTAATGTTTGCAGAATTGCTGGGGGAGAGAAATCAAAAACTGTTAGTCGGAACACTAGAGCAATACCTAGTGTAGCAACGACTTATGAAAGCAACTTGCCCGAAAGCACTCAAACAGATCGTGATTGGCGGTACGTGTCTAGAAGAACAATGACGAACGGCTCTTCTGAAGAAACTTTCATTGACACAAATGATATTACGAGACGAGATGACGGCGCTGTCTTTCTAATGCAAAGGCGCTATTCCTATCCACAAGTAATCGAAGTAGATGAAGGGGAAAAAAGATATACAGTTGCAAGCGATATTTTTATAGCAAATTGTAGAACAAATAAGGCGAAATTGATGTACACCTTATTTATGGCAGAAGACTATTCATCAGTTGCAAAATACGATCCTGAGTTTAGTGAAGCAAAAGAGTATGAAATTGAAAGTACTGAATCTTTGTCTAAAGCCAAAAGCCTCTACTGCTGGCGGTCATAAAAAACGCCGTTAGAACTTATTAAGTAAATCAACAAAATTTACTGTATTTATAAATATGAAAAACAACGCGCTCCGATTATCGATCATCGCAATACTGCCCATCGCTTTTTTGATTGGCTGGTATGTTTTGTCAGTCCCAATAAAAAATCTCTACGCCCAAAGAAATGAACCGCAGCCTACCATGAAAGTCGAGCTAGACAAAGACTCCAAAGCTTTGTCGATCGAAGAAAAAGCCCAAGAAATCCTCAGAGAGGCAACTCTTAGCAATAAAAAGTTTCTAGAAGAGTCAGAAAAAAATAGTTTTGACGAAGCGGTGGCAGAGGCAAACGATAAAGTCAATATGCTCTCAGCAGAAATCAATGGCATCAATAGAGAGGCAACTCTCGAAACAATAAAGATGCACAAAGAATCGGCTGTGAACCCGCTCGATACAGGGTTTATCAAAGGTCGCTCATTCCTAATTGCGCAAAAGAAAAGTGAGAAAACAATAGAAATATATCAAGAGCAGCACCAAATACTAAAAACCTTATTGAGCCACCCCTACGCATCTAAATCGCCATGGTTCACAGCATTAAAAGATAAAATTGCCATGCTGCAAGAAAAAGAGGATCTAGGCTCTCTGGAATCAGCCACATTAAACGCGGAGAATCGAAAGTCGATCGCCCGTGACTCAGCATCTGTTAGAGAACGTCATAGTGAGGCTACTTATCAGCTCCAAAAAACTCAGATCGAGGCTCAAGCAGCTCGCCATCGGATGGCCTCGGAAGAGTTAGAATCGAGATATAAATCAGCTCTCAGGTAAAGTAAGGCTAACAGTTTATCTTTGCCCGGGCAAAGATAAAAATAAAGCAGAGAGTGAGAATCGAACCCACCACAGCAAAACCATGAGTAAAATAGTTCCGTGCGCACCAAGCCTCTGCATAAAACCCAGACACCAAAGCACCTGAGAGGCACATAAATATAGGTACCGAAGCCAAAATTGGGAATTGAACCCAAGACCACCGATTTACAAGATCGGCGCTCTACCGCTGAGCTATTTTGGCAATAGATCGACCATCCTCTGAGCCAGCGAAACTACAGCAGTACTGTAGAGCGC
>JAYSWT010000436.1:0-1078 GCA_043717905.1 bacterium
GTTGATGTTTTTGGATGTCAAATCTCTGATGTAAGTTCCAGATTTGCATTCTCATGTAACTCATTTCATTCTCTGCCATAGTCCTTTTCTTTGAAGCACAGAGTAGTCGTCTTTTCTCATCCTCCTCCAGTATCATTGTTCTTTTATTTCGAACAGGAGATACTGTCAAATCCACCAGGTGCTTTTGGTCATGATGAAACCATGATTGAGATTCTTCTTCTTCCTCTGATAATATTTTTGTTGTGTTCAGCTCACCTTCACCAACTTTATTTAATTGTGTGGTTGAAAATGGTCGATAGTTGATTTTTCGATCAACCTGACTATTTGTTGGGATTACTTGTTCAACATGACTCTCTGTTGGTGATGTTGGAGAGTCTTGCACAACCTGTAATTTTTTGTGCGTTGGAGCGAATTCGTATGTAGCTAATGTATAATCATCTACTCGATCATTTTCGAATCTTGGAACGTTGTTCATTTTAATTCGGAAAAGAATGAAAATTATGAAAATAGTCACCTACTTATATAGAAATATAGCGATCCACCCCCGCAATCCGCCCACTCATACCACCCCCGCAAAAATGTTTATTCATAAAAAATTCTATGTTTTTCTGATATGCTTGCTGAGCAATAATTACAATAGTTATCGCTTTTACATTTGCTTCTCGCGAGGAGGCCCAGCGTCACAACGACATCGCCTGGTTTCTGGCGGTCACTCCCATTACGGAACTCCGAGAACTCGACAACGCCATCCAATCCGCTCGGCGCGCGGTCGCCCTGATGCCTGATGTGGCCGACTACCAGAACACCCTGGGGACCGCGCTGTACTGCGCCGCGCAATACGAAGAGGCACGCGAAGTGTTGTTGAAGAGCCTCCAACTGCGTTTCGCGGCCAACATGCGTGCGACACGGGAGCGACTGTTACGTGCCGCGAAAACCCTGTGGCAGGGAGAGTTCGATTTGGCGGGTCGCGAATGGCAAGCCGCGCTCGACCTGCAACGTTTCGCCGCGCGAACCATGACCTACAACCGTGTTGTCTTGGCCATGACTCTCTGGCAGCTCGGCGATCAAGACCAAGCCC
>JAYSWT010000437.1:0-1077 GCA_043717905.1 bacterium
CAATACTGCTTGACATGGTAAAAAATTTAGGTCCTGTTATGCTCCGCACTCCACACACTCCACAGTCATTTATTATTGTCTGTCACAATGTCTCTTTCAATAAATTTGGATTGGGCGCGAATCGCAGAAATTTGACTGTTGGAAAGCAGTCTACCTGAACAAGATTCGCACTTTGACCTGAACAAGATTCGCACTTTGACCAACAAGCTCGCTGTCACTTTCGTCACTCCTTTGTATCTCTACTTTTTTCAATCTCCGGTACACCTCGTTACTCATCTCATTTATCTTTGCTCCCGTATCCAACAAAAATTCGTATTCTTCTCCTTGTAGGCTAATTACTATGCTAGGCCTACCGTGCATTCTGTCATACCGAATGTCGTCTTTTTTTAATTCGTCTATCGATACTATCTCTATTTCTTCCTTCTTTCTTATCTCATTCTTCAAAAAATTGTATAGTTTCTCCGTCATCTCTCCATCTGCTTCATCTCTCCTCTGGTCTGTGCTCCTTCTCTCCCTACTCTTGTATCTTTGCGATTTAGTTTTGTTTAATATATTGCCCCAATCAACTCGACTTTGGACGAGGCTTGTCCGTTTGGGTGTTTCTGCCTATGTTGTCCCTCTCTTCCATTGCTCCTGTCGTCTTCACCCGATTCCTCGATATATCGGTGCTCCTCTTTTTCTTCCCAATTTACTTTCTTCACATACTCCTGAAACTTCTGGTCTTCTGATCTTCCGCCTGCATCGCATTTACATATCTGTCGTACATGTTCCTGTCGTATTGATTTTTGTATCCGACCCCTTCACTACTTCTGTATAGTCTAGATTCTTCGCTCCTTGTCTGTTGACTGTCTTTTTGGAACCTTGGTCTGTAGCTGCTTTGTTCCGTCCTCTTTGTGTTTGTATAACATCTCTCCGACGTATGTCCATCTTTTCCGCACGTTGTACATCTTCTTGTAATCCTCTTGCAGTCTCGTTCTATGTGGTCTTCTGCTCCACATGTGTAACACCTCCTCTTCCTTGGCATGTCGCAGGACCTACCTAAATGTCCCGTCCTTCCACAGTTGTAACATTTCGTGT
>JAYSWT010000438.1:0-2843 GCA_043717905.1 bacterium
CAGGGCGCTAGTTGAAAAAGAGGCTTTTAACCCGGACGACATGATCAGTTTAAGCGGTGCGATCCCAGAGATTAACAAATTGGTGATAGAATTATCACAACCCACGTTTAGTCAAAATTCCGTTGGTAAAATACTGATCGATAAGATGCCCGACGGCGGCAGGTCGCCGAACCTAGCGGATTCCGTGTGTATAGCGTTTTCACCGTTTAAGAAAGTGGCACGTGGAGCGTTTAGCGGTTAAGCTGGTGTTATACTTTGTATTAAATCGTAGAGGATCTAAAAATGTGGAATCTGTTTAAAAAGAAAAAGCAGCCGGAAGTAGTAGCGAAGCCTGAAAAGCCTCGGGCGTTTATGTCAACTCACGTGAACCCCTTCGATGCGATGCAGAGCGCGGTTGACGAGATTTTACACAGTAAAAATAAAGAAGGTTTTGCACCGTTCATGAACGCGCAGCAAGTTGCGGGATGTGCGATGGACAACAGCTTAAGCGTAAAGAACCAAAACCAAAACGGGGCTATCCCTGCGCAACAGGTTTATTGGTACGCGTCACAAAGCTTCATCGGTTTTCCGCTATGCGCAATGCTGTCTCAAAATTGGTTAATTAAAAAAAGCTGTTTAATGCCCGCAAAAGACGCCGTCCGTAACGGGTATGATATAACTGTGAACGACGGCACCGAGGTTGAGCCGGAAGTTTTAGACGCTATAAGGAAGTTAGATGCTCAGTATAAATTAAACAATAACCTGATCCAATTTGTCGATCAAGGCCGCGTGTTCGGCATCCGTATTGCCATGTTTGTTGTGGAGTCTGACGACCCGGAGTATTACGCTAAACCGTTTAATGCGGACGGCGTAATGCCAGGTTCTTATAAAGGTATTTCGCAAATTGACCCTTATTGGATAACCCCACAACTGGACGCGGAAGCGGCGGGGTTGCCCGGCAGTATTCACTTTTATGAACCCACGTGGTGGAACGTTTCTGGCAAGCTTATCCACAGAACTCATTTAATAATTTTCAGAACCGAAGAGCTGCCCGACATTTTAAAGCCCTCTTACGTTTACGCGGGGGTGTCTATACCTCAAAAAGTATATGAGCGGGTTTACGCTGCGGAACGAACCGCAAATGAAGCGCCTCTTTTAGCGCTAACGAAAAGAACGGATGTGATAAAAGCCGATATGGCGCAGGCGGTAATGGAAGGCCCTAATTTTGAAGCGCGTGTACAACAGTGGGTTTTTAATCGCGACAACTACGGGATAAAAACTATCGGGCTTGAAGAAGAGATTCAACAATTTGATACGAGCCTAGCGGATTTGGACGCGGTAATAATGACGCAGTTTCAACTTGTCGCGTCCGCTGCGAACGTCCCTGCGGTGAAACTTTTGGGGACTGCGCCAAAGGGGTTTAACAGTACGGGCGAATTTGAAGAGGCCAACTATCACGAGGAATTGGAGTCTATACAGACACACGACTTGACCCCCCTGATAGAACGCCACCACATGCTTCTAATTAGATCGGAGATAGCCCCGAGATTTAACATCGAGCCGTTCAGCACCACGGTATCGTGGAAACCACTTGACGCCATGACTGGTAAAGAGCTAGCCGAACTTAATATGATCAAGGCGCAGACGGGGAGTGTACTATCTCAAAGCGGCGCGATAGACGGTATGGACGAGCGGGAAAGGATAATCGCAGACCCAGAAAGCGGGTATTCTGGACTGGTTGCGGATGAGGTACTAATACAGCCAGAAGAAAACGAAGAGGCCGAAAAGTGGCGGGCGCAATAGTTCGGAAAAGGGAAAGGCTGGCGCGGGTTCGTGCCGGTGTTTTGCGTGGTACGCGGTTAAACTATAATGCCAGTTTGCAAACCTGGTATAGCCGACAGCTTAAAAAATTGATAGCGCAGATGACAGCGGAGGTTAAAGTAGAAGTGATTAAGCTTTTTAATCGGCTGCCGGTAACCCCATTAGGTACTACAGACGAGAGTATCGGATCGCAGTCTAGAATACTAATGAACAAATTAATGGAAAAATTCGAGGCGCTTTTTTCTTTGGAGTCTAAAACGCTATCAGACCAAATGATAAACAGGACTTTAAAAAGTAGTGAAAGTAATATCGAAAACAGCTTAAAAGAAATGTCGGAAGGCTTAAGTATAAAAGCGAAGGCGTTATCACCGGAGATATCTAATGTGGTGACGGCGTCCATCGCTGAAAACGTATCTTTAATTAAGTCAATCCCAGCACAGTATTTTAAAGATGTTACCGGTGCGGTTATGCGGTCTATTACTACCGGTTCGGGGCTATACGATTTAATGCCGGAGATTAAGAGGTATGAAGGGATTACAGAGCGACGTGCCGAGCTACTAGCTTTAGACCAAACAAGAAAAGCATACACGGCAGTAAACGCGGCAAAACTTGACAGCCTGGGCATTCAAAAATTTGAATGGATCCACAGTGGCGGAGGACAAACCCCGCGCGAGTCACATTTAAGAATGGACGGGAAGATTTTTAGTTTTGCTAATTTGCAAGCGGAACAAGCGGCGATGGGCGTACCAAAAGAGGACCGCGGATTGCCCGGGTACCCGATTAACTGCCGTTGCACTTTCGCCCCCGTGGTGTCTTTCGATTAGATTTTTGACACGTCTTTCTATTTGGTGCTACGCTAATACTATTACACGTGGAGTTTTTTAAATGGCGAGCAGCGCTAAAAGTTACGACGATAACGACTGGCCAGAAATCAAAGGAAACCCGATAAGTAAAATTGGGGTTTTCCCGTATTCTGGCGCACAAATAGGGCACCCGGATTTAAACGCCGAACAAATTTACATGGTGTATAGGCCCGAATCGGA
>JAYSWT010000439.1:0-1075 GCA_043717905.1 bacterium
CGTTATCGAGGATAAGACTGCCAGTAGGAGGACACTGAGGAAGAACTGTCGTCGAACGCAACGCTGCTGCATCATGGTGTACTCCATGAGCGAGGCTTGCGCTAATTCTACTACGAGGTTTTGGAAAAATGTGAGGAGATAGGAAGGTAATCTGCTTGGATTAAGGAAAATTAATAATGTTGGCAGCCTGAGCTCTTCGCTTCCGCACCTCTCGCGACAACCCATTCACGCGCTCTGAAGCGAAAGCCTTCCGGAATTCCCCCGCCGCCGCAGTAACGAATTGCCCCTGATTCTGTATAATGTTATCAGACCCAATTTCACACACCTCTCATAATAGCTCTCCGCTACCGCACGATGATCTGCTCTTAGCCAACAGGCTACTTCTGGAGGCTTAGGTATGATTCTACTTCATTCTCAATTAGAGTTTTCTGCATCGAAAAGTTGTTTGAATACCTTGTCTCCATCCTTGTAGTAATCTTTTTTAGCACATCGGGTGGAACACCTTTTGGGTCATATGTTCTCAGAAACTTATAGGCTTCCACCTGATCCAAAATGAGCGTTTTCTGCATTGAGTAATTGTTAGAGTATCGACTCACCACTTGATCTTTTATTCTATTCAGCACGTCTGCGGAAACCTCGCTCGGCGCATAATTGTGCAGGAACCGATAAGACTCCAGTTGATCATCGAGGAGAGTTTTTTGCATTGAGAAGTTGTCAGGATATTGGGCTGCGACATCCGTTTTAATTCTTTCAACGACTTTTTTAGGAACTTCTTGCGCGTACGCATAAACAACTCCGAACATCAACGAAACAATCAACAACACTAGCTTTTTCATGGTCATTCCCTACAGTATGACCTGAAAGGCTACTTTTTCGGAGTTGCGGAGTCAATCAGTTCGAGCAGGTGCGCCCAGGTTCTGGCAGACTTCGCCGGCGAAGCGGGGACCTAACGAGACTCTGCCGGGAAGGAAAACGGAAACTGCATGAGGTTGAACAGGCTGCTCAAAAAGGCCATCCAACGAGGCCGCAAGTGAGTTGAAACCGGAGGCGTCCCCTCAGGGGTACGTTGAGGATT
>JAYSWT010000440.1:0-1073 GCA_043717905.1 bacterium
CTGCAAGCTTAATAACCTGACCGGTAAGCTTCATGGTGCCGTAATCGTACTTTAAGGGAATACGAACAGACTTGTAAACCTGAGCACCAGCGACCGGCAGAGGTTCGTTTTCTAAACGTGCACCTAAACCAGAGTTACGACCAACACGAATCGGGAAAGTAACGTACTTACCTCCACCATCCAGACCTTCATTAGTCTGTTCAATCCGCTTTAAAACAACAACTTCGTCCTGAACCTGATTCTGAATACGCGGTGCGTAAACTTCCTTCATGATCGGATCGATAGTTGATAGTGTAGCTGTTGCCATTTTAATTCCTAATTGTTATTATTACGATCCGTCAAAAGCTGAGTCACGTAGTCTTTAGTCTGTTTAGACGTAAGTTTACGTACATCAAAACCTTCTACAGGAACCGTAGATTTACCGCTCAAAACGTTTGGTGCGTTGTTATGCGCTGCTAGCTGCTTTGCAACTTCGTTACTAATAACCGAGCGCCATTCAGTCACTGCTTCTTCTGGAGAAGCGCCTGAAACTACCGCACGAGTAACCCAGTTTCTAGCTGGAATATCGTCTTTAAGACCTAACTCATCTAGCTTTGCATTATATGCTGCCACTTCTTTAGCTTGCTGTTCGGCTTCGGTAATCCGAAGCTCCCGATTTACAAGCTCTTGCACCATTTCTTGTAACTTAGGAACAGTCTCAATCACATTTTTTAATGAGTCCGGAAGATAATCAAGTTCGTTTTCAGTCTCAGGTTGTGCCTGAGCTTCTTCAACGGCTCCAAGATAAATCTCTCGAATCCTTGCAATTGCTTGTTCTGGAGAAGCAGAAATTAATTTATTAATTTCTAAAGCAGTATTTACTTCATCAGGATCTAAGCCTTTAAAGGGAGCATAACTTTCATGCACACCTTGAACTAACTTAGTAACTCCGCTATCCCATTTTGACACATACGGCGCAAACTTTGCCATATCTGCCGGGTCCATACCTTTAAGAACACCTGCTGCATGTTCTGACAAACCTTCTGGCATAGTATAAGTACTTTTTACTGCTTCTGCAATTTGCTCTCTACCAG
>JAYSWT010000045.1:0-2163 GCA_043717905.1 bacterium
TCTTGGTCACTCATTGCTATAGATAAAAGCGGTCTATGAGAGTTGTAAGAGAGGCGGGCTGCAAGCGATCTTGCCGATTGTGAATTCGGGTTTACACAATCGCTACCATGTCATAAGATAGGAATATATCGTTGGTGGGACCAAAGAGATAGAGGCAACTGCTGCAGGCAGGTGGTCTCGGTCGGAAGAAGTTTGCTAGTGAAGCAACTCTGTAGACTATCCTATTTAAGTTCTGATTATAGATTACAGTTGGTGCTCGAGTTGCAATCTATAATTTGGTATCGCCAATTCGAAAGTGAAATGAAATATAAAACCAACGGGTGTTTTGTATTTATTCCAACGGCCGGAAATGGGATCGCGAACCTAGAATCCGTAAATAGTATGGTGTGTGCGCTGTAGCGACCAGCGGCGTACCGTAACACTATTTATGTTTTCATGGGTTGTATGTGGTAGCTATACTATATCTGAATACTATACTAAGCTAATCTATGATTAGCATGACACTCCCCGTAGTGAAGATATCGTATGCGTGAATCATGTGAAACTACAAAAACTCCCCGTACTTTATATTTGGAGATATAACTTTTCGCGTAAATATATGTGCACTTATAAATAGCTGAAGTCATACGAATATATTGAACTGGGTGTTTAACTAAAATAACTAAAATAACTAATATTATAAATTCTTTCTTAATGTTTTATCTACTAGTCTATATGTCAAGGCATTGAATAATGGAAGAGGAACACGTTTTGTACCAATATCCGAATTATTATCCTTTGACGCTACTTTTAATATAATGCATGAGCCGTCTGCGACCTTCTCTTTGAGGTAGTACTCAGCGAGATCTAGATGGCGAAGTCCGCGTGTGATGTGCGGGACTGCGGCAGCAGCGACACATGCGCTATTATCTTCTTCAATTACAGTGGCGGCTTGTTTCCAACCCATCTTGTTGAGGATACCACGGTTGGCAATGACCTCAGACTTTAATGTGTGGTTAACAGCTTTAATTTCCGACTCTGCAGTGGAGGTAGAGACACTTCCTTGATCGGTACTGTTCCAGCAGAATAGGGATCCAGCGAAGTATCCTAGGTAGCTTGTCTGGGAGTGTCCGTTATCGAGGTTGCCGCCAAGGTCAGCATCGCACTGGAACCGCAGTTGCATAAGATCTGTCATTGTCTTGATGTCAGTGGGTCCGTCGTGGGTGTGGAACTTGAGGCGGTCATCTTTAGAGTACTTAACGTATCGTACGAGATGTTTAAGGAACTCTATGTGTCTTGGTCCGGGATTATTCCCGTATCTGGAGAGGATGTTGAGTGCATACATGATAGTGACCATGGTGTGGACCATGCCATACATGAGCTGACCAACAATCTTCCGATAGGGATACTTCGAGCATACTGCTTTCTCTGCGTCGGTAGCGCAGTCACGCTTAGAGAGTGCGTCTCCGTCGACAGGGTAGGGTAGTTTTGCATCGTTAGCACCGGTGAGGTTACTCTCAAGTACTATGGCGGATGTCATTCGGGTTTGATCCATATAGTAGTTGAAGTTCTCGTCGTGGTAGATGTGGATGCCTACGAACTCCTTATTCGTAGCATCAGTCACTTCATACTTGTGACGATTAAAGGTTGCGACAAGAAGGTCCCACTCGGAGAGCTGGTCTTCTGAACCGAACCATCGGAAGTCGTCGCTGTGAGCTATGACGATGATCGGTTTGCCGTTGATCCACTTGAAGAAGAGCTTCATGTCCCAGGGGGTGTTGTCGTATCCGCATTCTTTGAGACACTTGTCGAACTCCTTGGAGAAGTTCTGTCCAGCTGGAGGGAAACCGTAGAGGTTACCAACTGCTTGGATGCAGTAGCCGGGTTTGATCTTGTAACCAAGAGGTGTCTTGATGTGTACAGGGAAGTCGGGATTAGCTAGGGTGACGAGGTAGGCTCCAACAAGGTCTCCTCCCCGCATGACAAGTTTGTACATGGCCGCGATGATAAGAGTTAGTTTGATGGAGCTAGCCGAGACGTTACCGCAGTAGACAGCATTGGGATCGAAGTCGACCCAGGGGATCATCATGTCACCTCGGCCGACCAGGCGGGCCTTCTTAGTACCGTCAGTCTTGACGTTAAAGAGCCACATCATGGGGACAAGGTGTTGATTAGTAAATGGTA
>JAYSWT010000441.1:0-1073 GCA_043717905.1 bacterium
GATCATTATTGTGATTCTTAAACTACTTATTAATTGATCTGCGTAATCTTAAAAATGAGTAACTTCTGCCAATTTTATCAAATTCTACGACTAAACCAAATCGAGAACAATTCCAATGGAATCAGTATTCCAGAAACCAAAGAAAGCAATACTTTCTACAAAGCCCTAACATATTCCCTGATCCATGTTCCACCGATTTCTCATAATTCAATCAATTATACTTCTTCTTGCAGTAGACATTTTAAAAATCAATCTCTAATCCCCAATCATCTAAAGAGAAACAACTTAGATCGTTCAATGGTTATCCAACAAATACCCATCAGACGCTCAACCTCTATATACAATCATGGCAGATGAAGCTAAATCCGAATATGACTATGCGTTAATTCATATCCCCAATATGCAAATGGCCTTTGTGACTAAACATGATGAAAGAACAGTTGAAATTTCTCTAAAAGCTTTTTGCACGTATCGTTTAACTCCCGAAGAAATTTGTCGAACATTGATAAAAACCCCATGTATCTCCAGTTATATTCGCTATTGAAATTATTCCAAAACTGACATTATGCCCATATCTAACCGGAGATGTATGGGAACGTATCCCGATCGAAAAAGACATCTGGTCCCAAGCTTTATCCTTCACATTAACCCCGATCTATGATGAGCAACAACAGATCGTTTTCTTAGCTACGCGATTTGCAAATAGCAATAATGGAGTTGCTCACTTGATCTCCATAACTATCCTTGATTATACGGGAAGAAGCATTCTCACCACTTTATCCTGTCCCCGGGAACAAATCACAAATTATCACATGCCTCTTCAGCTGGTACGGGGGCATCGCCATCGTGCGATGGAACGGCGCTTTCGGCGACTTCACGCCACTTTCGACGACCGGCAGCGGGTCGGTGGGTCGGGAGTTGGTCACAGGCGACAAGATCAAGGCCAGCATCGTCGGCAATGTCATCTCGACCTATGTGAACGGCGTGCTGGTGGCGCGGGCTACCGATTCAACGTTCACGACCGGAAAACCCGGCATCTCTTTCTTTGTGCGCCCTGGAGGCAACCCCGCCTT
>JAYSWT010000442.1:0-2835 GCA_043717905.1 bacterium
AAAATCAAGAACTTATTTGTGGACAGAACTACTGGACGGAGGTGGTCGAAGGTGGACGAAGCGGACAAGATTGTTTAAAAAACGTACAATACCACCGGCCACTAAAAGTTGACTTGAAATCAACTTTTTTGGCGGTCAAGTGGTCGGATGGGTGTTTTTTGTAAAACCCGTGTCCGCTAAGCACAAAAAGCTACCTGTGGGACACGGTTGGTTTAAGCTGTCAGTCTTGTTTTTGTGCAGACTCGTAGGCGCGCATTACCAGCTCTCTGTCTGATATGTTCATTGACGGGTGCCCGCTTTTTATAAAAAGACGTGGCCTTTTATTGTCCGGGGCTACGTTTCTGATCGCCCGACCTTCGACTAAAGCTGGGTGATACACGTACCCGAGCCCCTGCAATATCTGCCCTCTTTTACGGTCGGGCATGATGTTTCTAAGCCGCTTTTGCTCGGTAAAGTCGGTTATTGCTGTGGAAGATATCCACCCACCGCGAAAACCGACCCGCCCTTGTTCCACTTCGGCCAGAATCATCAGCTCGATATCGGGGCGACTGCATTCTATAGCGGCCTCGGTCGTGCTGGTGTGAGGCGCCGTCACGCAGTCGCCCGAAAAATCAAAATCGGGGTCTACTTGATACGCGTGGATAAATTCCGCAAACACCTCATATCCGATAGAGTCTCTCCAGTTTATTATATTTCTATACGTCGCAGGGGTTAGCCCTGCCGTGATTAAGTCCTCCGGGGTTTGCAGTGCCGACATAAACACTGCAAGCCTTCTGGTGTCCGATTTCTTTTGTACCAAGTCAAAATCGTTTAGGGTTAAAATGAAGTTTGCCGGAAAATCGTTCATGTGTACGTTTTTCCCCTTGCCCTCAAATGCTAAGTATTTAGAAGTTATTAACGGTTTTAATACCTCTTCTAGTTTTGCGTCCTTCAGCCGTGGATCTTCTATCAAAATGAGGGTTTTAGCGAACCACTGATAATTGAACTTACCCTCAAACTCGTCGCCCTTTGCTCTGTGGGTGTACGTTTCCCCACACGCATACGCCACGAAGTCCGCAAAAAGCGATTTGCCGCACCCCTGAACCCCTTGTATGATAGGGGCCCACTGAGCCTTAACGCCTGGTTTTTGTGCCAGTACCGCGGCGTACGACAGTAGTATTTTTTGGTCTCTCTCGTTGGGTATCATCGCATTAAAAAACCTAAAAAACGGGGACATGTCGCCATTTTGCATTTTAATGTGGATTGGCTTATACGAATTAACCGACCTGGTACCCTCTCTTTCTGTTATCGTCCCTAGTGGCAGGTCTGGCCTAAACCCAATCCGGTCTACCACACGCCCCGACACCGCCGCGAAATTCCCAAACACCTTAGAGGGGGGGGATGTCTGATGTGGAGAACCGAAAACCGTGTTGAACCCGTCTTTGCTCAGTAGCCCGTACGTGGTGCTGTAATTCTCTCTATCAGCCAGAACGTAGTAGCATCCGTCAAACTCTTGCGGCATATCTGATAAAATTTCTTGACTATCTGACTTTGTGGGGTTACCCTGTGCTTGTTGAGTGAGTGTGACACGCCTACTAGATATGGCCTTAGTGACCGTATCCGGTAGGTAGGTCTTGTGGTCTGTCCACTTATCCCTAATCAAATCCGACCCCATCATTACCCTAATAATCTGATCTACATCTAGCGTATGCACGGCGATCATATTTGCTATTGCTAAGTCTGCCGCGCTTGCATCGTACGATTTTCCCTGACTTTGTGAAGGGTAGGACCTTGATAAAACGTCCTCATCCGCCGTATACAAATCAATAAAACTAGCACCTTTTCCGAATACGTTATGAGCACTAACCGACGCACGGCATCTGGCTATAACCTGATCGTCGCTTAACCCAATTTCGGGTACTTCCACATCTAAAACCCCGTGCCCTGTAGGTACTTCCACATCATCCTTATTAAAGTACTGTAAAACGGTCAGCCCCAGCGCCAGAGTCGCGTCGGTGTTCCAATCCCCCTGTGGCTGTATACCCCCGAACATCACAAATCGGTCTGCGGTGTACAGTTCAATCCCAAGCGCAGTATTTTTATTTTTGTGTATGATTTCTCCGGTGTATCGTCCCATTATATGGAGGCCCGTACCGCTTTGTGAGATCTCCATAAAGCACCCGGCGTGGGCTTGACACAGGTCTTTAGCCAGCTGCGACCACTCCCCGTTAACCAGCGCTTTATCTATATCAATAAAGAATATTTTATATTCGTGGCGTATAGAGAACCCAACTCGGTACATCGTCCCCAGCCTCTCTACGGCTGCCGTTGCTTGCGCTAAGCTCATGTGGTTGGCTGGGTTTTTGTGGTCTGATGTTACCCCATTCGGGTTGCACGGCACCTTACTAACGCGCCCATCCGGACCGTTAACTAGTTTACTTACTATAAAAGAAGGTGTTTGAGTATCGTTTGTTAAATGTTGAGCGAGTGTCATCAAATCATGTCCTTATATTTGCGTTAGAATTACCCCATTAGATACTCACAAAGTTGAATCGTGAGTGCTGGGCTTGTGTTTAGCTTTTTGAAATCTTCGATCGAAATGGATTTATACAGTACCTCAATATCTCCACGTTGAAAAGCGGTTTGAATTATAATTTCGCGCATCAAATCCATGCTGCCAAAGTAGCGGTGTAGTAGTGAACTGGATATACCTGCTTCCTCTGCTATCTTATCCCGAACCAGCCCTTGTGCGCCGACACGAGCGGCGAGCCTAAGCGCAGCGTCGATCACTTCTTTACGTCTAACTGCAGGTAGTTCGCGACGGATAGGGGGTTTTAATTTAACTAAAGTCATGTG
>JAYSWT010000443.1:0-1072 GCA_043717905.1 bacterium
AAGACCCCTGAGACCACAACCCTGGGATGGCTCGTGTGGTTGGGCTCAGTATTTACCGGGGATGACCAAAAAGAGGGACTGGATTCGGCGAGAGCACGACGACAAAAACAAAAATTCTCCCTATTGCGGCATTTATCAATGAAATCAATGATGTCAAAGTCTGTCAGCCTACCCGACGCGGTTCTGAGGCACCGCAGTAACTCGGATTCTGGTCCACAACGGTCCGAGCTACCTCTCCTGAGACTTGGGGGCAATTTCTCTCCTACTGGCTTCTCCGGAGCTCCGATGTCTTCCTTGGAACCGGACGAGCGGCACTCACTGCCTGGAGTACTGACCGCCACGCCGGCTCCGTCTCGAACACTGAAGGCATGATATTTCTTTTCTTTAAGGCTCCGGCTGTCTCCTCCACCCATCCTCACATTTAGACTAAGATAGAGACACACCTCGTCTCTGTAATATATTTTTACCCGCGCTATCGGGGGCTTCACCTCGTAGCTCCACCCCACATTCGTCCCGGCGCCTGAACCCATCAGGCCTGTGTGGTTCCCAAATGGGAACCACGCTCTGCTACCATTTGTTATCTCCTTAAGATCAAAGCATATCTTCAAAATACAATCTGACAATGGTTTATATGTTGAACCGGCATCCTCCGGTGTTTCAACTTTGTTTTCGTTATCGATAATGTTACGCTTAATGAAATTGTTCACACTTGATCTGAAGTCACTGCTATTTGATGCCAATTTGAAGCCTTTTGATTTCAGTTCCAACAAGGCTGTCTTCTCCAACAAAATCCCCGTTTCGGAAGAAGAATAACCTCTGATGTCATTAAACACTACACCCAAAACATGTTCCATCGCATCGATGACATTTTCTATGACTTTATCAAACATTTTTATCTTATTTTTATCATTATTATCATTTGATAGCCAATTTTCATTAAGCACGTCGACAAGATAAAGAAATTTCTTCACATTCTCCATAGAGTCATCATTTATTCCACGTAATGTGTCTATGAAATACTGACACGACGATATCGCTTCTATGAATGTATCAATGCATTTGCTATCACTCT
>JAYSWT010000444.1:0-1070 GCA_043717905.1 bacterium
ACAGAGGTTCCGGCGACTTGATGCCCCGATCCAACGGACGGCGGGTCTCGCTTAGGGTATTCACCCGATGCAACTTTCGGAGGAACTTATCGTGGACGCCTAATCTCAAATCACTGCATAAACACTCCTACAACTTTATTTTCGCCATTACAACTAGTCTAGCTTCTCAAAAATTTCATCCCACGACACGCATTCTCAATCACATCGATCACCACCAATACACCATTGTACTTTCCTATCATACCCCTCACGCTCCGCGCTTTCCGGTGGGGGCTATTTGTGGTGACCTCCCCTGCATTCTCACCCCTCCTCCCAATGTTTAGACCCACACAATTGCTACTACCGGAGCGGCTCGCGGCGGGGACCTGCGCGTCAACGCCGAGCAGCTGCGCATTCAAGGGAGTCCTATGCCTACTATGTGCGGCCAACTGATTGGCGATCCCCGAGAACAAGAATCGAGAGGGAGAGGATGCCCGGCTACGACAAGAGCAATGCTAGACAACAAACGATATAACTCACATAACCACTACTTGGAGTGTAATGTCAAACGGGGCACCCTAATGTGTCTCTAATACAACCGTCACTACAACGAAGGGACGACGCCGAGGCCACAGCACACTGTACTATAATTCATCCCGACTCAGTTCCGCAACGACAGTGAGGTCGGCGGAGTCCACAGCGAGATCAAAGGCCATGCTCACACGTCTCACCAGATTTATTATCAGACTATGACATAACTCACATAATTGCCACAAAGAGTAACACTATCCCCGACCTTACCAGACGAGGACAACAGACACACAATCATGTGGAGTTTTATTAAACAAACGCGGTCTGTATACGTCAATATACCTCTGTTCACTACCACGACGTCCATGTACAGCCATGGATATGATATAATGTCACGACAGCCAGAGAAAGAAGTCATAGAGATCAAAGTGGCCAAAATATTAAAATACAAATTGATCACAAAATACGACAATGATCTTAAACGCAGGCGACAAGAATTGGTTAAAAAAAATGCGTCGAATAAACGAACAACATGGGGCCCTACCAGCCCTAATTCGAAG
>JAYSWT010000445.1:0-1069 GCA_043717905.1 bacterium
CAAGACAGGTCCCAGTCGCCCAAACACTGAAGTGCCTTCAGACAATCCGCACTTGCGTGTTGTCACTATTCTCAAACATGACGGAAAATGAAGGACAAAATCAAAGAACACCTTGCCAACTGTTCCACAGTGGATTGTAATAATGTCAAAAACATGACCGATCGACTACAGTTGGCCACAGTAGACCAGGACATTATCAACAGCCATCGTTCTTTGGAGTATCTCATGCGTGGTTACACGACTCCATCTCTTCGACCGACGAAACCCGCATTATATTAACTTTAGCTCACAGAAAATACGACACCACACAAATGAGCAAAAAGACGGGAGAACGACAAATCAAACTGTCCCAGAGTGCAAGCTATTCATCTTTAGTTAGAACTTCACTGAAGCTTGGAGCAGATTGAGCAGCAGATCTTGACCGGTTACCATATCACTTCATCCAGAAATCACAACAACAAAAACCTAAACGGCCCATAAAAACTCGAAGCGAACTTTGCCGAGTAAGACATGAGAGCGACGCGGCCCTTGAATCCATTGCTGTTGAGAGTCTGCTTAATGGCTTTAATCCGGTCATCCATGCAATCACTGGGGGCAATAATATGGCAGCCTAAGAAACTGTAAGCATGCTCTTCTAGGAACCACTTGTCAAACCAGAGATGGCATAGTCTAACGACACTTGGGCGAGTCTGGCAATAGAAGCAGCATTGTCAATGAGATTATCGTCTCTCAAAATATTTAATGGGCGATGGAAGAACATCTAAAATTAAGGAAATAAATCAAAGATTGAACATCAATAAAAATCAATACCTCAAATGACGTATGGCCGAATGATTGGAGGGAGGCCCACTGATCGTCAATAATAATTCCTATAAAAGGAATGGTGACCAACAACAAACCCCTTTTAAATTTTCTCTATAAATTTGATGGTGAACTGTACCCTGGCTTATTACGTTCGTTGGACTCCCCCTTTTGCTTGTTTCCCCACTTTAACAATTGTTATCGGCCATTGGCTTATATTGTGTGTAATAAAGCTTGCAGTCCGGAGAACAGAGAATTGGTCCACTCT
>JAYSWT010000446.1:0-1069 GCA_043717905.1 bacterium
TGGGCTCAGTTTTTAGGGGAACTGGAGACAAATCTGACAAAACGTGAGGGCAAAAACAAGTCTTTATTGTGTCGTGCCCGTCAATGTTACCAATGTTCATTATCAAACCTTTCCTCTCGATCTCATCCTTGTCTTCTCGCCGAGAATCGGGCAGCAGTCCGCTAGTCTTTGAGAAAATTGAGAAAGAGACTGACCAGAATCTTGATTTCCGAAAAATGGGCAGAGATTCGCCAGCATTTGAGGCCCGCTTCAATACAGTAATGGAACTGACTAGAGATCTTCCAGAATTTGCGTTCTTGCCGACTCCTTTCTCAATCTTGACTGGTTGAAGGCTCCCGAGAAGAGATGTATCAGTAGTGGCCAAGACTTGCTGAAAATCGGGCAGCGGTCCTCTAGCCATTGAATGAAAAACCGGCATATACGAATAACTGGGCCTGGACGCTCCCAAATGTTTGGGCAGCCGTTCTCCCGTCTTGGGAAGCTTTGTTGTCTTGGGAAGAGGCTCGCGATGCCAGGATGCTCCAGAAATTTTGGGTAGCGATCCGCCCGTCTTTGTAATTGAAACCGGTGCTGTTACCTCCTCTTCCGCGGGCCGCACCATCCGCACAAACCGCCACACTTCTCTCCCTGCCTTCGCAGTACTCGGCACAATCATAATTGCGGCCATCGCCGACTTTATAGACATTGCGGCCATCGCCAACTTCTCAATCATGGAGATCGGAGCTATGCTCAACGATACTCCCTTCAAATAAATAATCGAAGAAATCGGAGCTCATCCATTTATCCTACGAGCAACTCGATCTACAGAAACTGAAGGTCTTCCATATTAACTCAAAGATATTTAATGGAGGTGGTAATATTGGCCGATAATAAAACTCTTCGATCAATTCGTAGCGGTTGAAGGCCCAAATTCGATTTGAATTTTCCTCAACTTTTTGAAAAGTCTTCCTGCAAACGGTATTTTATTGGGGTCTTATCGGTTATACCCCCCAATAACTTTTCATAGAAAACATTTATTTAAAATTTAAATTATGAATTTCAATTACGATCGTTTGTTAACCGATATACC
>JAYSWT010000447.1:0-1069 GCA_043717905.1 bacterium
CGCTTGAATTTTCTGTCATGGCCAAATACACTGGCACACTGCCCGATGTAGTAGGGGTGACCATTCCCTTTCCTCCTTCGTTCTCCTGTACATTCTCATCATCTGCTGTTGCAGGAGGTAGAAAGATTGTTAGACTAGTAGTAGGCAACATTATCCAACAAATCACGCTTAGCCAATGATCCAGTCTTACCCATTGTTCTCTCACCTCCACTGAATGGACTTTTGGTTTGGTTGGGTTTCTGTGTCATGTTTCGATGCATCCTTTGATCTGATGCAGCCTTACGTTTGCGTTGCTCTTCACTAGCCATTGTGTTGGTTGCTTCCGTTGGTTTTGGCATCTAGTGCGTTTTGTGTGAATTGTGGCCGATTTTTATAAGTAGGTTCTCTGTACTATCCCGGTTCCAAAGACAAATGCCAACGAGGATGGCGATCTTTCAACGTTCATCCTATGTACAATTATTTTCAAACATCTTGTTATGTCTATGGAGCCCATTTTTCAAATGGTTCATAGGGGGTAAAATGTTCCAATTTGAATTTCACTTAACTGAGCTGGCCGGCCACCTCTTTTTGTCAGTCACAATTTGTTACGACCACATTTAATTTGCCAAACCACCAAAATTCGTATTTAGTCTTGTAGGTGGAGGTAGCTTGTATTGCAAACAACAGCAATCCCCTGCTTCTTTTCAGTTAGCCGCACCTACCCTTTGGGCATTAAAGCTGATTGTTCACTCAACTAAATTACTGCCTACATCAATGGCTCCACGGACACAGTGCCCGACATGCCTCCGAAACTTTTCTTCTCTTGTTAGTCATTGGTCGAAACAGTCTGTTGTCAATTCCTGCAGGCCTCCTGATGGTCTCATCACCAATAACAACATTGTTGAAGTACCAGTAGCAACTCAACCTCTGGCTCCCCAAGTTCCAGTGGCAAATCTTCGTCCCCCCTCCCCCATTATAAAGAAAAAGTCGAAAAAGCGTAAAAAGGGTCGTCCAGTCGGATCAGACTCGTCTATCCTCCGTTGTGTTGCTCCCGACATATCACAGCACGCTACCACTACTAGTCTGTCTA
>JAYSWT010000448.1:0-1069 GCA_043717905.1 bacterium
ACACATTTTCCATTATGTGCTGACTCCAACTCCAATGGATGCTCCAATAACTCAACTACATTCTTGGTAGCTACCACGATACTGCAATTCTCGTCACTATTGCCAATATCCTGGCAATTGCCAATATCAACCGAGCTTTCAAGTTCAGTCTTTCCGTCCATGGCAAGCCTCTTGTCATCGTTGGTGCCAATCACATCCTCCTTGTTGTCAGACGAATCCTCCTCTACCCAATCATGAATACCGTACACATCATGATCAGCTCCCAACAAATGACAATCCACAAGATGCTGCATCGAATCACGATCTTCCGTACAAATCGCAACAATAGCGGTATGCTTTGCAAGAAGCATTTCTCTAGTGCTATCGTCAGGAGACAGCTTTGTGATTACATCCATACGTGATTGAGCATTCGCTAATTTGCCCTGTAATACAACCACCTGATCACGAGCAGCAAGATCTGCAGAGGCTGATAAGGTCAAATACAGCTTCTTTCTTTGACTGGCCTTTGAAGCTCTCCAGATAGCACGCTGTTTTTCCTGCTGGGCTGGAGAACATTCCCCAATAGGAACATAAGACATTTTCTTCTGGAAAGTAGTGACTTTAGCTATCTTGTAGCGATTGCGTAGATTCCTTTGACTACGGGCACGTATAGCCAACTTCTGCTGTTGTTGCGGTCCGCTCAGTAATGCGAACTTTATATTTCTTTGTTCACTGCGTCTGCGATTATTGTACTTCTTACGTGCCTCTGGTGAGAGAAGAGATCTTTCCTCCTTTGATAAGTCATATTTGAGAAAAGGTCTTGATGCGTTGTTGTCCTGCCCTAGCCTTTCGTCATCTCCCTGCTCCATGGTGAACATAAATAATAGACTACGCCTTCTTGTTGAGTATGGAGCAAATTTGGAGGATCGATGCCTTGCTGCTGCTGCTGCTGCTGCTGCTGCTGCTGTGCTGCTGCTGTTGTGTACCGGTACAGGTACAGGTACAATATGCACTGAAACATATTACGTATGTGATGATGTCATGCGTTACGAAACCACAATGCAACAGATTGATTATATTTAAAAAAATC
>JAYSWT010000449.1:0-1068 GCA_043717905.1 bacterium
GACAAATCTGACAAAATGTGAGGACAAAAACAAGTCTCTATTGTGTCGTGCCTGTCAATGTTACCAATGTTCACTATCAAACCTTTCCTCTCGATTTCCTCCTTGTCTTCTTGCCAAGAATCGGGCAGCGGTCCACTATTCTTTGATAAAATTGAGAAAGAGACTGACCAGAATCTTGATTCCCGAAAAATGGGCAGCGGTCCGCCCGTGAATAAAGGGCCTGGAACTGAGAAATTGAGCATGGCTTCGCCCACTGATAAGACCACAAGAAATTTGGCCAGCGATCTGATCTTTAATGAGGCTATGACGGCTGCACTTGAATTGTCCACCAGCGGCTCGCGAACAGTTGAAAAAGAGGCAGTCCAAAACTTTCTTGTCTTTGAGACGACCTGTTCCTGAAATTCGGGCAGGGATTCACCCAGCCTTGCCGATAGAGATATCAGCCTCGGTCCCTTTGAGACCTGCTCCCAAAAATTGGGCAGGGATTCGCCCGTAAATTCTGAAAAGACCGGCCAGAACATTTTCGAGGGCGTTTCTCTCACAATCTTTGCCCTTTCAACAATCAGAGATATCGGAGCTACGCTCAACGATACTCTGTTCACTCTCACTGCCTTCGTAGTACGCGGCACAATCATAATTGCGGCCATCACTGACTTCTCAACCATTGCGGTCATCGCCGACTTCACAATCATCCGAATGTATAAAGCCTTCTTCGTCACCATCATGGAGATTGGAGCTATTCTCAACGATACTCCGTCATGGCGGCCATCTTCAAATTTAAATTCTTCTTCGGTCAATGAATCGTGTGAGCCCTCATGGGAACTCCACCTCGCTCTGCTACAATTTGGTTCGTCATTTAAATTTAAAGAAAATATGTCGTCCGAATCATCATGTGATTGGAGAATAAACATTAGGCCTGATTCGTCGTCATTTAACTTCATATCATAACTGTAAAAACTCATCGTTAACTCTTTATTTTATAACAGTATCACTATGGCGTGAACGTTAGCACAATTCGAACAATATCAACAAAATCAGTCGAGATTGCGTCATCACCGTCATCGTCAA
>JAYSWT010000450.1:0-1068 GCA_043717905.1 bacterium
GGACTGAGTACGTACTAAGTACTGACATAAGGCAAGACTGAGACATGCCCAGTAGGCAGGATAAAGTACAGACTCAGGCTGGACTGTGTTTGTAGGGTAAGGCTTGTCTAAAGGTAACAACGGCATTACCGTATCTCTGACATGTATACTAGCCGTCTTTATGTGAAACAATTCACACTACTACGCTGCCTCTCCACTGGGATCATTCTACGCTGCCTCTCCACTGGGATCATTCTACGCTGCCTCTCCACTGGGATCATTTTACGATATAAACCAATAAACACTTAATTCGCCCATAGCGCTAGTAGACGGCGCCAAACTAAATAACTCAAGAAGATGTATCACTTTTCTTCTCAAAATGACATAAAAGAACGTATGGGTGGTGATATCATTTTTGATGAAACTCCTTGTTTTGTTCCCGTCTACTAGCGCTATGTGGGGGATTTGGCGTTAATGGTTTGTAATCGAAAATGGGCTCAGTGGACAGGCTGTGAAGTAGTGTGAATTTTTTTACATACAGAAGGCATTGCTACTTAAACTCTGTTCTCAGGTTCCCCGGCTTCAAGGAGGTGCGTCTCGTGCCGAACCGTCACGATATTGCGTTCGTCGAGTTTGAGAACGAGCTTCAGGCGGGCGCCGCTAAGGACGCCCTGCAGGGCTTCAAGATCACTCCGTCATACTCGATGAAGATCTCGTTCGCCAAGAAGTAGGCGGCGTTCGTTGTCAGGCGTTCATCGGGGACAAGATAGACGCCACCGTCCGTTGTAGGGCGTTTGTCGGGACAAGATGGATCAGTTTTATCTCGGCCGTTTGTCGAGGTAGTTGTGGTTTGGCGTCCGTTGGGAAACGTCTCGCCGTTCGCCGTGCGATGCGTTCGGGGGGACAACCGTTCACCAACAGTTACAACTAATTTATCTATCGTGAACAATGATTCGAGTTATTCATTCTGAATTTATTAGATAATTTAGGAGATAATTTGATAATTTGAGATAACATACCAATAATTGGTATGTATTCGATAGAGCGGTGAATGACGTAGTTACTTAGTGACCCTGGAGAGATACACCG
>JAYSWT010000046.1:0-2162 GCA_043717905.1 bacterium
TGTTTTTAATTTTCTCATAGTGCGCTCTAATCCCCCGTGTCCTATCATAGAATTGTGACATGAAGAAATAGCCTTGTAGTGTTCCGTAGAAATCACTTTATCAACATGTAGTGCTGCCATGATATACTTATTCTCCTCCTTCCTGTTTAAACATAGTCGTGACAATGCATCTGCAACGCTGTTAGTATCACCCTTGATATACTCAATGGAAAAATCTAACTCCTGGAGAGCCATCCACCATCGCACCACCATAGGGTTAGAATCTGTCTTAATAAACATCAAATTCTTGTGATCGGTTTGGATAGTAAATTTCCGGTCTCTGAGCATGGGGTCTAACTGTGTACAGCAATAGAAAATCCCGTAGGCTTCTTTTTGAATAACTGACCAGCGCAGCTGTGTTGGTGTAAGTGCTTTGCTCACCAAAGCTACAAGCTGTTGTTTGCCGTCAATTTCTTGATACAAGTAACCTCCAACCCCATAATCCGAAGCATCGGTCATAAGAACAATTGGGGCTGTATCATGAATAAAATATAGCATTGGACTCCGACTGATTAGGACCTTAACATTCTCGAACGCTATAGCACCCTCAGGTGTCCACAAGAGTCGAGTCTGCTTCTTAGCTGAATGGTCAATCATTTTATGCAGTGGAGCCACAACGTTACTGTGGTTGGGTACATGATCGCGGAAATAGTTGACAAACCCCAAAAATGATCGGAGCTGTGTGTTGTTCAACGGTTTCGGGAATTCCATGACTCCTTTAATTTGCTTATCTGACATTGTAATACCTTCCTTCGAGATTGTCTTCCCCACGTATTCAACTTCACTGAGTCCCAGTTTACATTTAGCTGCCTTAAGGAACAAGTGTTTAGCGTCGAATCGTTTGAATATTTCCTCAAGGCGTGTAAGGAATTGGTCGGTTCCAGTTCCGTACACTATACAGTCATCAAGATACATTTCACATATGTGATGTATCAGTCCTCCCAGAACGACCGTGGCCATCTGTTCCTGGAAGTAGGACGGTGCCCGCTTAGGGCCAAAAGGTAGACGCGTAAAGTGATATACTCCCGCAAAGGTAATGAAAGCTGTGAATACCCTAGCCGCGAGCGACAAGGGTGCCTGATGATAACCAGATGTTAGATCCATAACTCCAAAGGTGTCTGCCTTCTGTCGTCCCAGACGCGCCAAAAGTCCTGCAATGTTGGGTATAGGCCAGCTTGCGCTTTCAGTAGCGTCATTCATGTTGCGGAAATCCACGCAGAACCTGTAGTCCCCGTTTGGCTTTGGTGTCAACATTACTTGAGAGTAGAATGTGGCGTGAGATTTCTCTATGATTCCCGCCTTGAGCATCTCCTCTACTTGGCGTGCTATCTCTTTCTCTTTAAGTGGTGTTTGCGTACGTACGTGCCCCCTATTCTTGTACGACTCCCATTTCTTCTTGTCTACGTCGAGCTCAAATGGTGTCAGTTTCGCTGGGTGTGCATCAAGCTCGTCTTTGAAAATGTGTCTATATTTCTCACAAAGTGCTCTGATACGTCGCTGCTGCTCAGGTGATCCTGAGATTGTAATTTTATCAAGTATATCCGTAGTCTCCCCTGGGGGGTCGGACCTGAATGGAGCGAACATGTCCTTTGCATTGTAGTCTATACTCTCGTCTCCGAAATCATTGACCTCCAGCAGTTGTTCCGTCTGCTGAAGTAAAGCTGTTAAGGGGCGTGTCGTTTGGGCTAGCATAGTACCAGTGGTGGGCGGTGGAATTAAGACCCCCCGTTCAATAAGAGGTGTATCATTATTCGACTCCAAACGGACTGACGTGGGCGGTTGAGCTGACGTGGCCTGATTCATAAGGAGTGGCACTGGTGTTGTTGTATCCGGCAGAGTTATAAGCTCTGCTGCGGGGTTATGCTCGATGGGCTCAATAATGCTTCGTTTCTTACAATGTACGGTACAAGGTGCGTGCGTACACGGCCCCTGTTTCCGTTTACATTTCTTGGTACGCGGTACGAGCGTGCTCGTTTCCGGTACCACTATACTGGTGTTCCCCGTGTTCTCCCCAAGTTGTCTCGCAAAGAATGTAGAAGGGAAGATACTCGCTAAATTATAATTACGAATAGAGTCACGACCGATGACTAGTTCCAAAGGACTGTTCTCATTTATTCGTACGT
>JAYSWT010000451.1:0-2816 GCA_043717905.1 bacterium
ACACGTCTTGTCTCCCCAAAACGTATTCAAGTAAATAAACCTCATTGCACTCCACTCTTCACATTTCAACGCAGGGCCAATTTCATACACAGACGCCGAACACCATGCTACTGTATCACATCCATCTTGAGCATCATTGGACGTTATAAGACGCCCAACTTGCTCTGGATCAGGATTCTGAGTGTCCATGATGCAACCATTGCCAGTAGGAAGCCTTTCACATTGATCAACCCAATATTGTAACGAGAAGCCTCCACCATTCTCACAGCCATCACCAATGTTGTCAATCTCTGTACGGTAGTCTCGTAAAAAAACTTGACCAGATTTTTCTTGACACAAATTGTTTGTGTAGCCCACCAACTTGATAATGTTTCCTTGAATAAATCCAATCATCCATTGGCTAACAGTCAAGTCATAAAAGCACTTTCCAACCCAAATGTTTTCATGATAATTCACAAATTGATCAGGGTTAGTTGGAGACCAATTATTCGGGCACTCTCCAAGATTGTAAAGACCATAAGTATAGCACACATTTTCACATCTCATCTCTCCATTCACACATATCGCACTCTGTCCTCGGCCATAGCAATTTTGAACAGCCGGACTAGTAAAGTCGGGCTCATCCAATGTCCTACACGAATTCGTGGCAATAATAGAAAATTGCTGAACTCCAAAGACACACTCACCCACATTCCCAGTACAGACCACCAGGCCTCCATTTCCAAGACATATTCGACTCGTTTCACAGCTCAGGGTTCCACTCCCATTCACACACCCAAATCCATCCTCATTACAAGGATTAGACGGCACACTTCCATTCATTGTCAACACGGGGAATTGGCCAAACACACTGAGCTGCTTGATCTTTTGCGCAGCAGGGGCAACTTCAAGCACTTGATCAACCACATCACCAACATTCAAATCTCCATAAAAGACCTTGTTCTTTTGGTACCACTCTTTCCCACTCACTAGCACCAGAAATAACACAAGTATCATCAGTTTCTAGAAATCTGTAACCTTTCCGTACACTAGATATCTTAAATAACTTTCTTAAAAAAGGACAATACTATACTATAATGGAATACTTTAATTTTGATTACGTCTGGCCTTGGACTTGTCCTTGTCTAGCCTTGGCCTTGTCCTTGCCCTTGTCGAGCCTTGTCCTTGCCCTTGTATAATTAATAAAATAACTTGTCCTTGTAATACGTCCAACATGAGCGTTAACGTCCAACTTCCAACCAACATGTCCGGTAACTTGTCCTTGTCCTTGCCTAGGATGCGTCCAACAGTGCAACTTGTAAGAATTGAATTGTAGGACGTAACCTATTGTATCACAGGACGTAACCTAGAGTTTCCATTCAAAACATGACAGGACGTAACTTGTGCGTTGCTCTTAGGATTATTGGACTTTTATTTATTGGGCATTTAGCAAGTGTTTCAAAATTAAAGTCACGTTTTTTTCTTGGATTAGCACTGCTACCTTGTTTCTGACTTGCAATTCAACTCTATCGTCTTCATATTCTCTCAGAATGGGTTCTTTTTTTGGACCTGGCCATCCAAATGTGACTATAACTTGTCTATTTTCACTTGTGCTATGATAACCCCAATTGAAAGACTTGGATATTTCTCTCATGTAATCACTTGTGGTGTACATTCTTCTTCCTGTGCTCATCCATTCTTCTGGGTTTTCAATTACATCCACAATGTGGAGTAATTTGGTTGTAAATTTGACTGGCCCATCTAGGGGATAGCACTGTTCAATTTCAGCTACGACTTGATCAAATTTTCTTTCCGAGTTTTCATTTTGGAATGATGGGTAAGGCACATGAAAATGTTCACCGTTATAGTCAAATGCTAGATCCAAATTTCTTTTCACCTTGTTGAATCCAAAGACACATTGGACACCCTCATAAACACAAAGATGAAATAAATCATGCTTGTTGACATTGTATCTCAAAAGATCGACAAAGTCCATAAACAACCCTTGGCTCACTCCCAATACAAATTCCTTGTAGTTTTCAAAGTTGGGATTCAGATAACTCGTCGTTGCATTCGGGTCTACCGTAAAGGGTCCTGGGTCTGAGGATTCAGAGGGTTCAGGGGCACTGGCCCAATCTTGCTCATCTGGGATATCATATCCACTGGGCTCGGGAGGATCATACTCATACTGACTACGCTTTCGGAACGGATCATAATCATCAGGGTCCGAAGACATAGTAAATTGAGTAGACAAGCAAATGAGTACATTGACAATCCCCAATATTGTAAATTGCTGGGCCAACTTTCTCGCCCGAAATAAGGGAAGAACTACACCCACAGGTGCCATCTTCCCATCAGGAATCGAAGCAACCGTCACTTCAAATGAATACGGCTCCATCCTCTACTTTAGCTTCTTCTCAAGAGTCATCTCGGAAGCTACCGTGATCACCCTCACCCCATTCATCTCTTATTGGGTCGGAAACAGCGAATTCTTTACTATAGAGGCTCTCGGACCTCAACTCGAGGACTGTCTCTACAAACTCACAGCCAAACTATTCAAGCCTGTCAGGGAAGAATCTAGACCCCTCTAGATTAAGTCCTAGGTTGCGTCCTGCAACCTCATACGTCCAACAATGTTACGTCCAACAAGCTTCCAACGTTTAAACATTAAACAAACATTTTATTCATTGTAACAAAATGGATTCACAGCAGAGCTTTCAGCAGAGCTTACAGGACGCAAGAATTCAGGCAAGACTTCAGGAAAGAATCCAGGACGCAAGAATTCAGGACCTAAATTGTGCCCTACATGACGGGAAGAGGCTGCGGGACGCACCCTA
>JAYSWT010000452.1:0-18608 GCA_043717905.1 bacterium
TGGTGATTCGTCAAAATTCAGTTCAAATTGCTGCATGTCTATAGTATGACAAGAGATAATGAGTAAATCAATATGTTATAATTTTATTATGGAAACCATTTCACAGGAGCAACTTGCTCAACTGAAAACTAAAGTCGTTCAGGCTGCAATCAGTCCATCCTTTGTTCATCATGAATGGTACACAAAGTACCATCTTGAAATTTTTGAAAAAATTGCCAATGAGCTCTGTGACCGACACAGAGAGGCAGACAGAGCAATTGTAAATGCTTTGGTTTGGCTGCATGACTATGGAAAAATGCTTGATGTGGAAAAACAGTATGAACTTTCTCTATCAGAAGGAGCCTTTCTTTTGCGTGAAATAGGAGTTGCTGAGGAGTTTATCGAAAAAGTCATGCACTATCTTGAACTGTTCGAAAAGAAAATGGAAATTGACTTACACTCAGCTCCAATTGAAGTGCAAATTGCATCATCTTCAGACGCAGCATCGCATATGGTTGGACCATTTTTTGCAGTATTTTGGAAAGAAAACTCTGGCTGGACAAGCAGTGATTTAATGCAGAGTAATTTGAATAAACTAAAAAAAGACTGGGAGCGCAAGATTACACTCCCTGAAGTGCACAAACTCATGAGTGCGCGGCATGCATTTATTATGGAGCAAAATGGCATTATTCAAGAACAATTTTTTGACTAGGACTCTGACTTTGGACGTGCTAATATTTGACACTCGGGGGCAAATTGTATTCTAGTGTTAATTCTGTGGATAATTCCTTGCGTGAATTAAAAAGGGGGAGTATATTTGTTTCATCAGGAGTTAAACCCCGATATCAAAAGATATCAGAGCCTAGCTCCCGATATTGAATGAATCCACCACTAGCTTGCTAGTTGTGGATTCTTTCTTATTATCTCGAAAAATGTGCTGTGGAGAATGGTGCAGTTAGGATAGAATGGTGAAATGAATTTAAGGCAGGCACTATTTGCATGGCGAGACAACGAAGCGTCAAAGCGTTCGGTTGAGCTTTTTCGTATATTACCAAACACTGCGCTTGATGAAATAGTTAAGGCACTTCCACAAAGCAAGGAGGAACTCACAGCCATTAAGGGAATAAAAGAAGCAAAGTACCATGCATATGGAAAGACCATTCTCGATCTCGTGCAAGAGTTTGGTGGTGCACGCAGCGTGGAAAGTTCCATGACGAAAGACGATGGGATGGAACGTTTAAGTAACCTTGCTCCGAAAGATGCCCGCGAAACTTATATTGAAGAAACTAATTACACAGTGTCGACGTACCTCGACATAGTTAATGCCGCATTGTGGCGCTTTACCGCACGAGTAAAAGGAGAGATTACCAGCGTAAAACAGCAAGGCAGTGCGGTGTACATGGGTATGAGCGACAAATCAGATGGTAGTAATCTCAGCGTATTTATGTGGTTACGTGATTTTGAATTGTCTGGAATAAGTGTTGAGGTGGGGCAGGAGGTAATTGTAGAAGGGAAGAGTGAGGTCTATAAGCCGCGAGGGACATTGAGCTTTCGGGCGCAAACAATTGAACTGGTGGGTGAAGGAGCGCTCAAGAAAGCTTATGACGAGCTGAAGAAGAAGCTTGAGGGTGAGGGAGTCTTTGGTGTAGAGAAGAAACAACCCCTTCCCGATTTTCCTGAACGTATTGGCCTTATTACCTCAAAGCAAGGCGCGGTAATACACGACTTCCTCAACAATCTCGGAAGTTTCGGCTACAAGGTTCGCCTCACCGATGCGCGCGTTGAAGGTCTCGGTGCAGTGAAAGAACTGCTCGCCGCACTCCGCTACTGGAAAGACAAGCCCATCGATGTACTGGTGGTAATTCGAGGCGGCGGCTCGCTCGAAAGTCTGCAGGCTTTTAATCATGAGCTAGTGGTGCGTGCGATAGCTGAATTCCCTAAGCCGGTTATCTGCGCCATTGGTCATGACAAAGACGTCCCACTCGCACAGCTTGCCGCAGACTTAGCTCCTTCGACCCCCACTGCGGCAACCGCGCTCCTTAATGCCTCTTGGCAAGAAGCAGAGGCTGAACTGCGTATCATTGAACGCACACTCTTGTTCGCTGTGAGTGAGCGTTTTGAGGCAATCCGTGCGGAGATTATCCAGCTCGAGTTAGGTCTCTCGCGTATCTTTAATTCACTTGCTCAATCATTCGATAAAGCAGCTCGATCAATCGAGTCGTACGTTCCACTCCTCACTCGCTCCTTAGAACTCACCCGCACAGAAATGAACGAATCGCTCGATCGTATTGGAAACCGCTTTGGTCTGTTTATTAAAAATACTCTCCATGAACTCGAGCGTATTGGAATAGAACTCGAAACCCATAACCCGCTCCGGCAACTCCAATTGGGATACAGTATCCTCTCTGGCAAGTCTGGAGTACTCCGATCGGTGAAGAATCTTGAAAAGGGGGATGGTTTTGAAGCACGCCTTTCCGATGGTACACTGAGTGCAACAATTACCGAGATAGCAGTCAATGAATAAACAAATATATGCCAAAAGAAACCGTTAACCTCACTGAAACAATAAAAAAACTTCGCGCTATTACAGCGTGGTTTGAGTCACAAGACGAAATCGACGTCGAAAAGGGACTTGAGCGCATCAAGGACGGATCAGAACTCATCAAAGCATCACGCTCTCGCCTTAAAGAACTTGAAAATGAATTTGAAGAGGTAAAGAAGCAGCTTGCGGCTGACGCATAGGATATGCATTTCCGCCGCCATACTGTCGGCAAGATACTTCGAATCGTTTTCATTATAGCGCTACTCCCGCGCGCTGTGTTTGCGGAGCAAGTGATTCGTACCTATAGTGCGCATATCGAGCTTCAACATGACGGCAGTGTGAACATACAGGAGGAAATCGTGTATGACTTTGGTGCTGAGTTTTATCACGGCATCTTCCGTGTCATACCCCTCGCCATCCGTGCGCTTGGAAAAACCGAGTACACCTCAGTAGATATTTCAAATATTGCCGTGACAGACGGAAAAGGTAACAGTCTTCTTTCAAAGTACGAAAAGGGAGGAAACATCGCCAAGCTCACTATCGGAGACGCAAACGTTACAATAAGTGGCCCGCAGTTGTACGTTATTCGCTATACCTTACGGGGAGCAGTAACTCCGAATCTTCTTACCGACCAATTTGATTGGGATGTTTTAGGTACAGACTGGCAGGCGGGAATAGAACGCACACGAGCGGAAATAGTTTTCCCAAAGGAAGTGATAATAGGAAAAGTACCTCCACGCTGTGCATTTGTACTTGATGATGGCAAGACTTCCGAATGTGCAGGATTTGCGATTTCAGCTATTACTACGACACTTGGGTACACACTACGTTATGAGGCAAGTAGCACACCTCCACATACGCGTTTTCTAATTCAGGCTGTTTTTCAAAAAGGGGGAGTAGTTTACGGAGGAATAGATAGTACAAATGCCAACACCTTTTCAAAAGCGCCAATGGGAGGAATAGTCCGTTGGTGGAGCAGGCCATTAATTGATTTTTCGCTTGCAATACCGTTTGTTGTCTTTTTCATACTCCTATCACTAGCTCTTGGTGACACAAAAACAATAGTAACTACCTTACACGACAGAAGAAGAAACTATGCACTCGCTGGGATTGCACTGTTTACTATTTCTTTCTTCCTTCCACTGTACAATTTGGCAACACTGCTTTCGGCACTTGTAATATGGGGATTTGGATTTTTGCAAAAGACTAATAAGTGATTAAATGAATGTATGGAAAATGAAATAAAAGCAAAAATTACAGAGCTTGAGAGCAAGATAGACGCCATTTATGTCTCTGTAGAAAAAACCCGTAAGTACTTATTCTGGACAATGGTCGTTACGCTAGTGCTGTTCGTACTGCCTCTGATTGGACTGCTGTTCATAATTCCATCTTTTATCTCCAGTTACACGAGTATGACTGCTGGGATAATCTAGTCTAAAATATAAATATACGGGCTGTAGTACACTGGTAGTATTTGCGATTCGGGTTCGCAAGAACCGAGTTCGATTCTCGGCAGCCCGACTGAAACAAAATCCGACATAAGTCGGATTTTGTGTAGGAAGGGCTGGGGGATTGAACTGCTTCAGTCCCGTCCGAGAATCGAAGAGCTTTGCGCTATCTATAAGGAGATCTACTCCGAGTAAATCGCAAAGCTGTACTGAAACTGTAAGTTTCGATTCTCGGCAGCCCGACTCGCTTCGACATCGGATTCCCGAGCCTAATTATCTAGGACCGTCCTTGATAATTACGCTCAAAAAAAAGGCCAGAGAACAGCAGGCAATTTGTCTGTAGCAGCCTCAAGTAAAACCACACTTGTAAATAATACTATCTTTACATTATTCTTTTGGCGCGATACTATTATTAAGCGATCGACGTGATCGCGCTGTGCTGTTGGAGACCATCATGACCCGACGAAGAAACGTTGCCGCCATCGCACAAGCCGCGCTGCCCGCTGTCGCTGCGAAGATCGCTGCCACCAACTCCACCGCCGACCCCGCCGCTGTTCCCGACTGAACGCGGCGTCCGACCGTAGGTAAATAGCCTGCCGTAGCCCCACCTCGCGTGGGGCTCCGATTTTTATTTAGACTTGACGAAATTTATTTCAATACGTAATATAATTGTAGTTAAACCGACTACGCCTGCACTTTGGAGACTCCATGCGACGACAGAAGACAGCTTCCGTTCAAACCCTGATTCTGGCCAACTTCGGCACGTTCAAGCCCATCCTGATGCGCGACGCGTTCACGTTCGAGAACTTCGGCACAACCGCCACGAGCTGATCCAGCGCCGGCGCCGCAATAGATGCTGAGGGCAAATCCTCGAAATGGGGGATGCTTCCTCTTGGCATCGAGCGAGGCTTTCCGTTCTTGTTTTACCTCCCCACACGCTTCGGCGCTGTGGGGAGCTTCATACCTCGAATACTTATTTTAAGGAACGTTTCTTGTTTATCAGTTCAAGGTGAAGTAATAATCTTCCAATGCGAAGGAATCGTAACAGTCGGAGTGCTTGAGTGAGTTCATTAGTAACAGGAATTGCGGCCAATAGTTCCCACCAACTCGTTTGAAAAAAGTAAAACTTCTTTTCTGCAAATAGAAACCGTACAATAAATTCAACAAGAAATGTGCATGCAATAATGATATCGATGCGGTCAATAAGGGTAAGCACGCTTACTGAAACGGGTACGAAGATTACAACCAAGAGCAAAATACCTGAGATGACTGCAAGGCTAAGCATGCACACCTCTATCAGTACATGAAACTCATGAACGAAGGTTGAATTCTTCACAGATATAGTAAGTATAGCAAAAACAGACTGTGCACTCCTCTTTGTTGCAAAAAAACCTTAATAATACTATTGTAAAACCTATTCTGTGTTTAACGCAGTAAAGTAAACATGCTCGAAATGTTGCTCAAGATGTGGAGGACTCCAAAAACCGTTATTCCCGCGGCAGTTTTATTTGACGGTAACTCGCAAGTAATGCAAGTTACCAAAGACCTTTCAGAGAGCGTGCAGAAACTGTTTAAGGGCTCGCTCGCAATTCGCGAAGTTGCAGCTGGCTCATCGAATGCCGAGGAACAGGAACTTACGGCGCTCACAAATGCGTATTATGATGTTGAACGCTTTGGTATACACTTCGTCGCTTCACCCCGTCATGCAGACATGCTGATGGTCACTGGGCCAGTGTCGCGCAACATGATAGAAGGTGTAAAACGGAGTTACGAAGCAATGGCTACCCCAAAACTGGTCGTAGCAGTAGGTGATGGCGCCATCAATGGTGGAATTTTTCGAGGCTCGTATGGAATAGTTGATTCACTTGCCGATGTTATTCCTGTAGATTACGAAATTCCTGGCGACCCACCAAGCCCAGCCGAAGTCATCCGCGCCTTAAACGATATTCTCAAATACGAAGTAACAAAGAGTGGGCACGCTCAACAATAATATGCTCCCTTCAATTCTCATTACTAAATTGTTTATTGATGCGCTCGGTATCCTTTTTGCTGGTGTGCTGCTGAGCCTGCTTTTACTTAAAACGCGTGCATACACAGCTCGAATGCTTGTTTCCTATGTTCCTGCGTTTGTCGCATCACTACTCCTTGCAGTTATTGCCTGCCTTACTATCAAAGGAGGTGAGTCAATAACCTTTACACTTCCGTCCACTTTTCAATTCATCCCTTATGCATTTCGAATTGACCTACTGGGGTCAGTGTTCCTTCTTATTATTGGTGTAGTTGGAGCTGCTGCTTCACTCTATGGGGCTAGTTACAGCCGCCATTATGACGAGCATTACAATACTGCATACCTCGGTCTTCTCTTTAATACCTTTATCGCAAGCATGGTTCTGGTAGTGACAGCAAATGACGCTCTGTTTTTTCTTATTGCATGGGAACTCATGTCACTTACTTCATATCTCTTGATTGTCTTTGAGTACAGAAAGTCTGAAAATATACGCGCTGGATTCTTTTATTTCGTCATGATGCACATTGGAGCAGCGGCAGTAATGGGTGCTCTTTTTACTCTCACGCACTTTTTTGGTACAACGAGTTTCGAAACATGGAGAGTAGGACAAGCGGTAGTCCCACCACTAGTTGCCAATATCGCATTTATACTCGCCTTAATTGGTTTCGGCATTAAGGCTGGAATGATGCCACTGCACACCTGGCTTCCGGAAGCGCACCCAGCAGCTCCCGCACATATCTCCGCACTCATGTCTGGGGTGATGATTAAGACTGCGCTTCTTCTCCTTGTGCGATTTATCTTTGAGTTTCTCCCAACCCCGCAGTTGTGGTGGGGTCCAGTTATTATGTTTATCGGTGCCACCTCAGCAGTTCTTGGAATACTTATCGGTAGTGGACAAACTGACTTAAAACGTCTGCTTGCGTATTCAAGTATTGAAAACATCGGGCTGATGACGCTTACCCTTGGGGCAGGAGTGGTATTTCTCAGTTTTCATGTCGCAGCGCTCGCTGCGGTTGCGCTTATCGCGCTATTCTTCCATATCGTTAACCATGCGATGTTTAAGGGGTTACTGTTTTTCACCGCAGGCACTGTTGTTGCAGAGACCGGTACTGCAAATATGGAAAAACTTGGTGGAGTGATACGCTATCTTCCTCGTACTGCTGTTGCATTTTTCATAGCCGCACTTGCGGTCTCTGCGTTTCCCCCACTCAATGGGTTTGCAAGTGAATGGTTGATATTTCAAACAATGCTCGACGGTCTTGCAGCACCTTACTTCTTAGTAAAAGCACTATTCCTTTTTGCACTCACCGCACTCGCGTTTGCTTCGGGAATTACCATCCTTGCTTTTGCGAAAGCATTCGGAATGACTTTTTTGGCCCGCCCACGAATGGAGAAGCCACAACATATTCAAGAGGCCACGGGAATGATGCAGCTCGCGTATGGTTTCCTCACTGCCATGATAGTCGTTCTCGGTTTAGCATCGAAAACCGCGATTGGGTACTTTGAACATATCGCCCTTACTGTTGGCGGTACATCTATTTCGCCTGAGACTATCAAAGCTCCCGTTATTGATTTGATTCCTACCGCAGTAATTCTTGCTTCTTTTATATTTATTGTCTTCGTTATTGTAAAATTTGCCACCAGAACCAATAAAGAATTAGTTGGAATAACTTGGGACTGTGGTTACCCATTGCAACCGAATAATGAAATTAGTGCGACTGCATTTTCGCGCACGTTGCTGATGTTCTTGAAAATACTTATCCCAACGAGAAAACATATAGATGCAACACTCGCAACGAGTGAAAGCCCATATTTTTTCACTTCAAAGAATATCATACTGGAAATTATCGATGTCTTTGGGAAGTATCTTTATCGACCTATAGAGCTCGCAATTGAGTGGACTGGAATGAAGATAAAGAGAATTCAAAATGGAAATCTTAATGCGTACATACTCTATATTCTTATTGCACTTATCCTATTGGTAGCAATCTATTTATGATGTACTATCTTCTATTTCTTGTTCCCGTACTCCAATCGCTCACCATTGCGGCTCTTTCGCCACTAGTTATCGGTGTCATTCGCAAGATGAAAGCTAGGCTTCAAAATCGTGTGGGTGCAAGTGTACTGCAGCCATATCGCGATCTCATCAAGCTATTTTCAAAGGATGAAGTGATTTCAGAGGATGCATCGTGGGTATTCCGTCATGTGCCATTTGCTTTATTTGCCATTACCCTTGTACTTGGTACGGGAATTCCCGTACTCGTGCCTCTTTCATTTGCGTGGACAGGCGACTTTCTAATTGTTATTTATTTGCTTGGTCTTTCTGCATTCTTGATTGCACTTGCTGGTATGGATGTAGGTAGTGCATTTGGAGGTTTTGGATCGAGTCGTGAACTTTCAATGAACGCAATAACCGAGGGAACACTCATATTTGCAGTACTGCCATTAGTCATTCTATTTCGCACCACGGACCTTGGTGCGATTGCGGTTGGCTCATTCTCAGTTTCTGCAATCGCATATCTTCCTATCGCACTTGCATGTGCGGCATTTCTTGTTGCGCTTGCAGTAGAAAATGCCCGTATTCCTGTTGATAATCCGACCACTCACCTCGAACTCACAATGATTCATGAAGCTATGATTCTTGAATATTCAGGGAAGCGTCTGGCGCTCTTGGAGTGGGCATCCTGGAATAAACTTCTTTTCTTTATGATTTTAGGAGCGCACCTTTATTTACCTTGGGGAGCGCTTACCTCTGTGACACCATCAGCTGTACTTTCTGGCATATTCATACTTGCGATTAATATTATCCTTTTTACTGCACTAATTTCGCTAGTAGAATCAACCATGGCAAAATTCCGCATCTTCCGTGTTCCAGATATGATTATTACTGGGCTTGTACTCGGTATTATTGCGACACTAATCGTAATCTTGTAACAACACTATGACTGAAATCCTCTCCATTGCCTGCGCGGTCGCATTTATTGCCTCTATCTTTATGCATGTAACGCGTAAATATTCTACATTGGTCAGCATGTACGCTCTGCAGTCACTCGGGTTGGTGATATTTCTTGGCTTAATATCATGGATAGAACAAGACCGTGTTCTTACCGTTGTTGCACTACTAACCTTTATAATCAAAGTGGTAGTAGCTCCATATTTTTTCTTTTCTATAATCAAGCGCTCAAAGATACACTTTGCTTCTGGGAGCTACGTTGGTATACCGCTATCACTTTTTGCAATACTACTGCTGATGTTTCTTTCAACAAAACTGCTTATTCCATTTCTCTCAAGTGTAGGGGATGTGTCGCTTATGCCGATAATCCTTTATCCAATACTCGTGTCAGGAATTCTTATTTCTCTCTACTTTATCGTCAATCATCACGATATCCTTGCACAAATTATCGGAATCCTTTCACTTGAGAACTGGACCATGCAAACCGGGCTCGCTATCGGAGTGAAACACGCTCTGCTACTCGAAATAGGGATGAGTTTTGATATTGCAGTTTGGATAATTATTTCATTGATCTTCCTCGCTCGATTGCATCAGCACTTTGGTACACTGCACGTCTCCCACCTTACACAACTCAAAGAAGACTAAATATCATGCTGCTCCTCACTATCACTCTGCTTCCACTTCTTTCAGCTTTTATCGCATTTACTCTGAAAGAGCGAAATATTAAATTCATTGAGCTTGCTAGTATGCTTGCGATGGGGATTGTTCTCACTCTCTCAGCGTTCGCCGCATATAGTACATCACTTGGGGAAACGATATCGTACTCGAGCTGGCTCAAACTTGATGCACTTTCAGCAATTATTCTTACTGTAATAGCATTCATTGGTACAAACGCAGTTCTTTATTCATCGGGTTACTTCCTTGAAGAGGAGAAGAAAGGGTATGCTACTCCAAAAAGGATTCGCGAATATTACATTCTTCTAAACGCATTTTTGTTTGCAATGTTTCTGGCCACTACAACCACGAGCCCAGTACTTATGTGGATTGCGATAGAAGCAACAACACTATCGACTGTTTTTTTAATTAGCTTCTACAATAAGTCATCCTCGATTGAGGCTGCATGGAAATATGTAGTAATCAATTCAGTTGGATTATTGCTAGGTTTCTTCGGCATGATTCTCTTGATTGCTACGATTGGCGCAGGAGGAAGTGAGTCACTCCTTACTTGGGATGAACTCGCTCAGATGGCAAAAGGGACTTCGCCGCTCGCTGCTCATGTTGCTTTTATTTTTATCCTTGTAGGATTTGGAACAAAAGTTGGTCTCGCTCCTATGCATACCTGGCTACCAGACGCTCACTCCAAGGCGCCCGTTCCGATATCCGCGTTACTTTCGGGAGTTCTTCTTAATGTTGCATTCCTTGCTCTCGTGCGCTTCAAAGTCATAGTGAGCACAGTATCAAGTGATAATTTTGCGGGAAACTTGATGGTTGGATTTGGGCTCCTCTCGGTAATCATTGTTGCATTTACGCTACTCCGTCAAAAGCACTACAAACGCATGTTTGCATATTCAAGCATCGAAAACATGGGACTCATCGCAATAGGTGCGGGCGTGGGGGGTATTGGAGCCTTGGGTGCAGTCCTACACATTGTCTATCATGCTCTCACCAAATCAATGCTGTTCATGTCTTCGGGCAATATTTTTCTCAAATATAGCTCAACAAAAATTGCAACCGTCAGCGGAATGATGAAAACACTACCACGGACAAGTGTTGTATTCTTTGTCGGTATCTTCATTCTGCTTGGAATGCCTCCCTTTGGTATGTTCGCGAGCAAATTTGCTATTCTCTCTGGCGCAGTAAACTCCTCGGTGTATTTACTCGCGGCGCTACTGCTTGCCTTGATTTTAGTCTTTGTGGGATTTCTTCGTCATGCAGGAATGATGCTCTATGGCAAAGTGGAGCCCGAGATATCGGCAGGTGAGCACAATTCACTTACGCTTATTCCGCTCTTTGTAATACTTGCAGTGATCGTGGTATTTTCATTTTATCTCCCACCACCATTAGCAAGACTTATTAGTGAAGCTGCAACGCTCGTAAATGCACTACCAAACTAACATGAACGAACATCTCACATTTCCTCAAGTTCCTTCTCAATTTCCCATTACGAAAGTGGGGATATACGCTTCAGTAAGTATTTCACAAGAACGAATTAGTGAACTTGTTGGTAGTCTTATAATTGATAGCAGGCTAACGCTACTCACAATGTATGGCGAAGAGGTAGGTGAGAATATATTTACCATTAACTACCTATTTGGAGTAAAGGGTGGTGAAGAGTTCCTTACCGTAACCACCAAAGCAGGCAACGACAATTCTTTCATTTCTCTTGCTGCGCAGTTTCGCGTATGTGCGGGTTATGAAAATGAAATAATGACCATGTTTGGTCTTACGCCGACAGGACATCCGGCCGCTCGCAGTACGGTTATACATGCGAATTGGCCAAGTGGTGTGTTCCCACTGCAAAAAAAGACTGCTTGGAATGTCCGCCCTCCAATGATAGACGATTTCTCCTATCCGTTTTTTGAGGTAAGGGGGGAAGGAATGTATCAGATTCCTGTCGGGCCAGTACACGCGGGAATTATTGAACCAGGACATTTTGTCTTTAGTGTCCTTGGAGAGGAAATTCAGCAACTCGATGCCCAGCTCGGTTACGTCCACAAGGGAGTAGAAAAACTGTTCGAACATCTCGACGCAACAAAACATCTTGAACTCGCAGAACATATTTCAGGAGACTCAACAGTGAGTCATGCACTTGCATATGCGCAGGCAATCGAGAGTATGGCGGGTATTATAGTTCCTGAACGCGCGCAGTATTTACGAGTTGTATACGCTGAACTCGAGCGAGTAGCAAACCATTTAAATGACATTGGCTTTATCATGCTCGATACTGCATACGCATTTGGTGGAGCAAATGGCGGTAGACTTCGTGAACGAGTCATGCAACTCGCAGCAAAACTAACGGGAAGTAGATTCATGCGAAAGACTGTGAGTATTGGGGGAGTAGCACATGATATATCACCAGAAGTGGCAAAGGAACTTTCTTCTGAACTTAAAGCAATTGAAATTGATTTTAATGAAGTCATACGCATCGCTGAGAAGAGCATAACCCTAGCACAACGAGTAGTGAACACTGGAGTATTAAAAGCTCAGATCGCAAAGGACTATGGTGTAGTAGGAGTCCCACTTCGCGCTCTCGGGATTGCTAATGATGCACGCAAGGACTTTCCTTATGCCGCCTACAGTAAGCTAGCAGTTACAGTAGCCACCCGTACGGAAGGAGATGTTTCAGCCCGAATGTGGGTAAAAATATACGAAGTCTATGCATCTATTACAATAATCCGTAAGGCACTTACTGAAATGCCTGCAGGCAAAACTCGGTCAGAAGGAAATGCTCCGTTTCCAAATAATGCTATGGGCATTGGTATCGTCGAAGGTTGGCGCGGTGATATTGTATACGTTATAAAAACCGACACAAACGGAAAAATTTCACGCGTGAAAGTACGCGACCCTTCGTTCCTTAACTGGCAGGCATTCCCACATGTTGTTGAAGGGGAGATGGTACCCGATTTTCCACTCTGCAATAAGAGTTTCAACCTTTCGTACACAGGTAACGACCTTTAGGAACTTACAGCCAAAATAAATGACCGCCACCCATGGGGGTGACGGTCGTTTTGGCGCTCTACGCCACAAAGATTCGTTCGCGGTTTGCGAACTCCCAGAAATCCTTTCCGGAAATTGAGTAGGTTCGCTTCTTCCCGTCGTTGCCGTTGCCGTCGCTGTAATCGATGTGAGGAAAGACGGCGACTCGCAGGCCGGGAATCTGCTGCTTCAACCATTGCTTTGCCTCAAACGTGTGGCGGAACAGGTTGAACACGTCAACTGGTACTCCATACGCGGCGCCGCATGGTGCATGACACCCCATGACCAAGATGTCGAGGTTCTTCATCTTCATTGCCGCCTTGATCTGATGGACCATGATGGCTTGTTCATAGGTGAGCTTCTCGTCAACGCTCCCAATACTGATTGGTGAGCTGGGCGCGATGAGCAATCCGCCACCATGAAGGCCAAAAGGGTGAATTCGCCTCAAGTTGCAGCTATGGCCGACGACTGAAAACAGAAACTCGATCTTGTCGTTGAACTGGTCGCAGTCCGGGCACAGAAAGGTCATGAACCCTCTAGGCGCCAAGATTTGATGTCGTTCGACTGGCCGAAGGACGTTGGCGACCTTAAGCCGCTCGATTTGTCCTCGGTCAGTTGCTGAAAGGTAAAGCTTCGGTTCTTCTTCTGTAGGGAAGATGGCCGCTTGAATTTGTAGTGGTTGCACAGGAACTCCTAGTTCTGATTGATTGGAAAGAGCAAATCGTACATAAGGCAACTCTAAGGCTACTTTTATGTCCGGAGGAGAGATCTAGGGTGTACTGAAATAAATGTTTACTTATTTCAACGCACGGTACATCGCTCCTTCGGGCATGCGATTGTTCATGTTTATTGCTCATTTATGAACCAAAGATGAGCAAGTTACCATTGTGCGCTCCAGCTCCATCGTTGTCAATAGGTGTTTTACACATATTTCATAAGCTATTTTCTTCCAATTTTAATTCGAATATGTTACGGTGTAGCCACATATGGAGGGAGGCATACATGTTGCAATACGCGCTGAGGAACTAACTCGATTCATGGGAATACCCGTGACAAACACACTACTCATGAGTTGGGTGGTTGTTTTCGTACTGGCGATACTTTCGTTCCGAATTCGAGCAAAAATTTCAGTTGTACCATCAAAACTCCAGCTTTTGTTTGAAATGTTGGTAGAAAATGTCATGGAATTTATCCAAACTACGCTTGAATCTAAAGACTTGGCACGTCGCTATTTCCCACTGATTACCACCATTTTCTTGTTTATCTTTACTGCCAATCTGCTCGAGTTTATTCCTGGTGTTGGCTCAATAGGCTTTATTGCACGCGAAGCAAATGCAGCTGCTCATGCAGGAGAGTTCATACCGCTCTTTCGCTCGATGAATACTGACCTTAATGTTACCCTTGCTCTTGCGATAATTTCTTTTGCTGTTATTGAAATTTCTGGAATTGTCATGATTGGGTTTTTTAAGTATTTCAACCGCTTTGTTCCATTTCAGGCCTTTAAACATGGAATAGGCAGTGGTCTTATTGCGATGTTTGTTGGAGTTATTGAGTTTGTTTCAGAGCTCATCCGACTCATTTCCTTTTCATTCCGTCTTTTTGGTAATATATTTGCTGGAGAAGTCCTACTTTCAGTAGTGACATTCTTTGTTCCTTTTCTCATTCCCGTACCATTCATGGCGTTTGAAGTCTTTGTTGGCTTTATGCAGGCTGCCATTTTTTCACTTTTGACCCTCTTCTTCATTAAACTCGCAGTGACGGAGGCGGCACATTAAATTAATTATAAGTTTTATTAAAATAAATTCATTATGGAATTAGAATCAGCAAAAACGATCGGAATGGCTCTCGCAGCAGGTCTCGGTGTCATCGGTCCAGGTATTGGTATTGGAATTTTGGTTGGACGCGCACTTGAAGCAATTGGACGGAATCCAGAGGCGCAGGGAAAAATCTTAACGACGATGTTTATTGGCGCTGCACTTACTGAGGCACTTGCAATTCTTGCACTTGTGTTCGCAGTGCTCGTAGCAAATGGAGCATTGCTCAAGTAACTGATTTTACAAATATATTATGGAAGCATTACTTGCATTTGGAGTGAATTGGAAGTTACTTGTTATACAAACGGTAAATTTTTCTTTACTGCTCCTTATTTTGTACCGCTACCTATATAAGCCTCTTTTTGCGATCCTCGAGGAGCGTCAAAAAAAGATATTCCAAGGATTAACTGATGCAAAAGCAGCAACAGAAGAAAGAGCAGAAATTGAACATGAAAAAGATGGAATTCTCCGAAGTGCTCGCGAGGATGGAGGAAAAATTGTTGAGAATTTGCGCAAGCAGGGAATAGAGGAGGAACGCCGAATGCTCCGAGAGGCGCAAGAGAAGTCAGCTTCGTTACTTGCTGATAGCCGAAAAAGAGCCGAAGAGGAAAAAGCATACATTCTTCGTGAAAGCGAAAAGGAGGTTGCAAAAATGGCTATTCTTGCTGCCGAAAGAATATTACGATCAAATTCAAAAACCGCCTGATATGCGCGCTGCACATTACGCTCATGCACTCGAGCAGCTGCTGAAGGAGCACCCCGAAAGTGAGACCGAGTTGATTGAACGGCTTGTAGTAGTAGTTAGGGATAACGGACATCATCATCTGCTTTCAAAAATTCTCCGCTCATTTACGAAGTTACATGAGCGAGATGAGAAGAGAAACACAATTGAAGTAATAACTGCAACTGCAGTCGGGGAGACGGACATACAGAGACTTCTCAAAAGCGATCCATTCAAAAGAATTCTCTCTACAAAGCATAAGCATGTAAAACGCACCATTGATGACAGCATTGTGGGAGGAACAATCGTAAGAACTGGCAGTCAACGTGTCGACGCAAGTTTCAAGAGAGCACTTATCGAACTTTACCAGAACATCACCAAATAATTCGGATCTTAAAGCATATGGAACATATCGTAGAAAAACTGAAAAAGCAGATTGCCGCACACAGCACAAAAACTACCCTTGAAAAAGTGGGCGTTGTTGTTACTGCAGCCGACGGAATTGCGGAAGTCGATGGCCTCGACGGGGTGATGATGTCAGAAATGGTGCTGTTTGAAACTGGTGAAGGAAAGTCGCTTGAAAGTACTCTCGAAGAAGAGAGCGTACTCCTCGGGATGGCACTCAACCTCGAGGAAGACTCAGTAAAAGTAGTCGTCTTAGGAGACGCCCGTCGCGTAAAGCAAGGTATGACTGTAAAGGCAACTGGCAAAATTCTCTCTATCCCAGTTGGAAATGAACTTATTGGACGTGTCATTGACCCGCTCGGTGAAGCGCTTGATGGTGGACTTCCAATAGTGACAAAACAATTGAACCCAATCGAGAGAAAGGCGTATGGCGTGATTGAGCGAAAGAGCGTGAATACTCCACTTCATACCGGAATCAAAGCAATAGACGGCATGATTCCCATCGGGCGTGGACAACGCGAGCTTATTATTGGAGATCGTCAAACAGGTAAAACCGTTATTGCAATCGATGCAATCCTCAACCAACTCAACGAGGCTCCAGAGAATCGCCCTGTCTGTATTTATGTTGCTATCGGACAAAAGGATTCGAAAGTTGCGCGAATTGTGCAACAGCTTCGCGACAAAGGTGCAATGGACTATACTATTGTTGTCTCAGCTCCAGTTTCGTCCTCAGCTGCACTCCAGTTCCTCGCTCCATACGCGGGAGCGGCGGTGGGCGAATTCTTTATGGACAATGGCAAAGATGCGCTGGTCATTTACGATGATCTTTCAAAACACGCCGTAGCATATCGCCAGATGTCTCTTCTCCTTCGTCGCCCTCCTGGCCGTGAAGCATACCCCGGAGACATCTTCTACCTGCACTCTCGGCTCCTCGAGCGCGCAGCGCGACTTTCCGACGCACTCGGAGGAGGTTCGCTCACCGCTCTTCCAATCATCGAAACTCAGGAGAATGATGTGTCAGCATATATCCCGACCAACGTGATTTCTATTACCGATGGGCAGATATATCTTGAGACCGACTTGTTTAATAAGGGAATTCGCCCCGCAATCAACGTCGGTGTATCGGTGTCACGTGTTGGTACATCAGCCCAGACAAAAGCAATGAAAAAGGTTGCAGGCAAGCTCCGCCTCGAACTTGCACAATTCCGTGAGCTCGAAGCATTCGTTCAGTTTTCTTCAGACCTCGATGAAGAGACAAAAAAGCGTATCGAGAAAGGCAAGCTGATGGTTGAGATTCTCAAACAGGACAAACATGTCCCACTTCCATTCGAGAAACAAGTTGCAATTATTTTCATTGGCGGAGCGAACCTCCTTAGTGATGCCGACAAATCACAAGTTGCGGTGCTTGAGTCAAAGTTCTTTGCTATGCTCGAAACCCAATACCCTGAAATTCTCAAAACTATTCGCGAAGAGCGTGACTTAAGTGATGCATCGCAATCAGCGCTCAAAGACGCAGTGAAGACATTTAAAGGTGAACACCCTGAGTTGTTTGGAAAATAAACTATGTCACTCAAAGCTGTAAAAAATAAAATAAAGTCGATCGATAAGACGCGACAAGTTACAAAGGCAATGGAAGCTGTTTCTGCTGTGAAGATGCGCAAGTCGCAGTCTCTTGCTCTTGGAACTCGTCCATATGCACTTTCAGCAATGCGTATCCTCCAAACAATTTCGGGAAGCATTGAGGCAATGCTTCATCCACTCATGAACGAACGGCCCGTGGAGCGCACACTTGTCGTTGTCGTATCTGCAGATAAGGGACTTGCGGGAAGCTTTGGTTCATCACTCCTCAAAAATGCATATCGCTTTATGGCGGAAAACAATCTCGACAACAAGAACACGGTGCTTGTGACCATAGGCAAGAAGGCGCATGAGCACTTTGCGAAACGTGAGTGGAATATACTTGCGCATTATGAAAAATGGGGCGACAAGGTAATATTTAACGATGTAAAACCGCTTGCGAGTATTATCAAGGATGGTTTTCTTGCCCATGAATTTGATGCAGCGCATATTGTCTACACGAACTTTGTTTCAACCCTTAGACAAGAAGTATATGCGCGAAAGCTACTTCCCGTATCTTTTTCCAGTGTTGAAGAGGCGGTGAAGGGGATACTACCGAAGCATGGCAAATTTTCTGATCCCACAAGTCACGATGCAACTCCAGTCAAAGAAGTAGCTTTTGAGCCAAGTCCCGAGGAAATACTTTCTACTCTCGTTCCTGCGCTGTTTAACATTCAGATATACCACGCAGTACTTGAGTCGAATGCCTCTGAGCACTCGGCGCGCATGCTCGCAATGAAAAACGCATCCGACAACGCAGGAGACATCTCTCGCGGGCTAAAATTATATTTTAATAAAGTACGACAGTCGACTATCACGAGAGAAGTCTCGGAAATAGTTGGTGGCATGGAATCCATGCGAGTCGTCGATTTTTAATCATTTCACATTCACTATATGGACGAAGAAGAAGTAATCGCAGGAGGGGATATTGCACGAGAAGACGTTGTTGATGCACTCGAAGACACTGACAACGTTGACGCACTTTCACTCGTAACAGAGTATTATGTGCAACTGAATGGCAAAGACGACTCGATTGCTGCGAAAATCAAAAATGCTACGAAATGTGCCGAATTGATATTTAAAGCAAAGCGATACGAAGAAGTGAATATTTGGCTCGATGAAGTTGCTACCCTCATCTCTGATGAGTATGGACCAGATAGTGAAGCGTATATGTCATTTACTGAGGACGAGGAACTTGAGGCACTCCGTATGAAGGCGAGTGACCGTTCACTTGGAGACGAAGAGGAGGAAGAAGAAGACTACAACAGCGACGATGAATAGAAAAATTACCGGTGATAACTAACCAACATGGAAACCCAAACAAAACACAAGAAAATACACACAGCGGAGATAACTGAACATGGAACGATAAAGCAAATCATCGGTGCTGTTGTTGATGTGCACTTTCCTACCTACATACCGGAA
>JAYSWT010000453.1:0-1062 GCA_043717905.1 bacterium
ACAGATGAAGGAAGCCAGACAATTCACAATTCATTCCATTAGCTAACTTTGACACTTTGTGTTCTCTGTAGTGACTGATGACTTCCAACAAGTGTCAAAACAATTGCAACCTCACAAGCTACTTCTTTAAAAAGCCTAAAACAATACCATTAAGCCATCCATCTGTGCCCGTTACATCGCTACCAACAACCTCTCTATCTACAAACTCCCATTTGACCACAATTACCTCATCGTCAACGACATGTCCTCCAACAGTTCAACCATTACATTCCGCATCCCCGTCATCTGTTATTGTTCATCTTGTGCTTGTGGCTTTACAACCAGCAAAAACTGCAAAATACACGGCTCCAACAGATCTAGCTATAACACCAGATCATGACCCCGTCCGTTCTATGAAACCGTGTTATCCACTCTCAGATTTTGGCAAACAAAAGTGAGCATTTAGTCGTGCACTCTTTGACAAGTATGTGTTCATTGAATATTCGATAGAGCGTGATGCCGTTCTCTGCTACCCATGCAGACTCTTCGGCAAGGAGTGTGGTTATGCGGAGGATACTTTTGTAAGAACAGGCTTTCGAAACTGGAAGAAGATGAAGAAAATTGAAAGTCACAGTATAGGGAAGGTTCCTATAGACACTCGATATGGTTCGACTATGACACTAGTGGACTCGGTGTCGATGGCAAAAACGTTATTAAATTTATAAGGCTCACGTTGTTTCCTTCCGTCTCCATCAAAACTGCTGTCTCCGTCATTGGGACTAACTGATGGCGTCATTGTGTCATCCCCACGACTGATAGTAGCGAGACAAATAGCGCTGCACTGCCCAAGACCCGGCATTAGTAAAATTCGTTAGCCACTTCCATGCAATGAGTTACAAAATAAATTTAAGATCTGCAGAGCGTCGAAAGTATTCTATTTCAAGAAATTACAAAAAGGGGTTTGAAATCGTCATCATTCCTTATATAGGAATTGTATTCTCAAACACACGGTCAAAAGAAATGGACTTCCTCCAATCGACATGAAGGTAAGTATGTATGGAATTGATTATTATTGATTCTTTA
>JAYSWT010000454.1:0-6996 GCA_043717905.1 bacterium
CCTCGTCCTGAGATGTCTGTTACTTCAGTATTTGTCGACATATTTGGGTGAAATAGGAGTTCTGTAATTTCTTGTTTGCGTAGTGATTGCGCAACATCACTGGTAATTATTCCTCTTTCAAGTGCAACCGCTTTTACCCGTTCGAAGTCTATCCCCCCGCCATTATCTTCGACTGAAACATGCACGCGATCATTCATATGCTTAGCTGAAAGTGTAATCAGCCCGCTTTCTTGTATCCCATGGTCAATTGCATTACGCAAAAGATGCGCGAGCGCTCCACCAAGTCCACCAAGAACAGTTCTATCGAGCTCGATATCACCTCCCTCCATTTTAAATTCCACCGTTTTGTTTTCTCGAAGTGAGAGGTCTCTCACCATGCGGGGGAATTGGGAAAATATTAATTCAATTGGTACAAGTCTAATAACGAGTAGCTGCCCTTGCGTTTCAGAGAGAAGTCTAGCGAGTTGTGCAAACATTATTTCAAATTCCTTTAGAAAATATAGCCGCTCTTTCATTTGCTGATCAGTAATAGTCTTAGTTATTCCTATTGCAGGTTCAAGCAATGAATCGAGCCGCAGTCTCACCATCAGCATTTCTTCGAAAAGCCCCATCAGTGCATCAAGGCGGTCAACATCAACCCGCACACTTGAAGGCAGCACAGAATCAAAAAGTGACGGCAAAACTTTTTGTTCTCGAGCAATTGATGTTTTAACTTCTGTAGGGGAAGTAGAATTATCTTTTGCTAGTAAGGATGAAATTGCTTGTATAGACTCCTCCACTTCAAGTTCAGAATTATTTTCCTTTATGGACAGAAGCGAAGCGCGCATACGATCAACTACTCCGAGTGAAATACTTATTGCGGTAGGGTCTAGGGTTATCGCTTTTCTTTCTCCAAGATGAAAGACATCTTCGAGTGAATGGGCAAGGCGCGCCATGTTACTGTATCCCATTGTTGCGGCAGCCCCCTTTATTGTGTGTGCGGCACGCATCATTGTTGCATAGCGCTCGACGTTTTCTGGGTCTTTTTCAATATTTAAAAGCTCACTTCCAAGTGTAGCAATTTGGTCTGTTGCCTCTTCACAAAAAAGCTCTTTAAATTTATTGCTACCGATGGCCACAAATTCATTGTAGCATTAGAGTGTCAAAATTAGCTCGACAAAAGTGAAGTGATAAACTCAGGAATTTCATCTGCGTGGAGGACATGTTCAATATCGGCGAGAAGTAGTGCGTTGCTTGGCATTGATGAAACAGCCGCATCCTCCGGGTCTTGCACCACGGTATGACCACCATGAAGTTTTATGACATTCATTCCTCGAGAGCCATCTGCGCCCATTCCAGAAAGAAGCACCCCACAAACACGTTTTCCAGACATCTCTGCAACAGCTTCCATCGTTTTATCTATCTCTGTTTCATGTGGGCCATCACTTCCTTTTATAAGAAATCCAGGCAATACTTCGCCTTCATCTCCTACCCCCCGCTCGAGGTACATACCACCAGGAACAATCAGCGCTACCCCCGGGAGTGGAACATCCCCATCTATGGCTTCTCGGACCGTAAAGTTCGTTACTCGGTCAAGACGGTCAGCAAAAAGCTCAGTAAAATACCTCGACATATGCTGGACAATAATAATCGCTATGCCTTGTTTGGGGTCAAGTACCGAAAGCAAGTGTTCAATAAGTGGAGGTCCACCAGTAGAGGCTCCAATGACTACAACCAATTGCTCCTTTGTGTAAAGATGTGGCGTTGGAGTTACGGAAGCAGGATGCGACTCACCATGAACACGGCGGTAAAGTTCTTTCATGCGAATTTCGATTCGCCCTATCTGTCGCACGCGAATTAAAATATTTTCGGCAGCCTTCTCAATATCAAGCGAAATTTCTCCTGAAGGCTTCGTGAGCACCTCAGCTCCTGAAAGCTCAAGAGAACGTTTCACCTCTCTACCATCTTTCCCGTCAAATGCGGAAAGCATAATAATTGCAGGAAGCGGTCGCTCACCAAGCATGATCTCCGCGGTCGCTTCAATGCCATTCTTCTTTGGCATATGATAGTCCATTGTTATCACATCGGGCTTGAGCGTTCGAGCAAGTGAAATTACCTCTTCACCATTACTCGCAACTCCAACGACTTCAATATCTGGAGTATGCCCAAAAAGTTCTGATAAATAGTGGCGGATAAAAAAAGAATCATCCGCTACAAGTACGCGAATTTTACTTTCACTATTATTCATAAGCTCCGAAAAAATTATTTAGGGATGTACTTGCTTGCCTTTTCAAGCACGAGATCACGATCAAAAGGTTTCACCACATAGTCGAGCGCCCCAAGTGCCTTAGCCTCTTGTATCATTTCATCTTGTCCCACTGCTGATACAACAATAATTTTTGCCTCCTTCCCAATTTCTCTGAGGACATCAATGCCATTCATTTCAGGCATAATGACATCGAGAAAAACAAAGTCGGGTTTCTCTCCTCTCCATTTTTCTATCGCCTCTCTTCCGTTCGCGGCTTCGATAAAATGTGTGTAGCCAGCGCTTTCAAATATATCGCGCAAGACTTTGCGCATAAACGCGGAGTCATCAACAATTAGAATTTTTTTATCCATAAGCAATTTCGAATCAAAATAAGATTAATCTATTGTACCATATCTCCTTTTTTGTCGAGCCCCAGAGGATGCCCTTCTTGCGCTTCATTCAATATTCCCCCTTGGTCCAAAAGGAGTAGAATATTGAGCCAAAGTACAGGGCGAGCTGGCACCTCTGGGACTACTACGGGGTCCATTCTTGCTTCAATAAGGAAATTATCAGGGTGTTTACGTACTATGACTGGCTCTTGGTAGAGAAACATACCATGGACATATTCAGATTTAATTCTTGAGGCAATGATGGGCGTTAGTGCAACCACTTCCTTACGAGGGATAGTAATGACGCTGAATACTTTGTCTACAACAACAGCAAAATAGTTCTTTTGCATGTGTGAAATAAATAAATACAAAGGCACAAATGATGAAAGACGCTTAATACGCATGCGCTTTAATACATCAATCGCAACAATAACTTTTCCTCGAAGATGAAATATGCCAAGAATTGATTCAGGTGCATTTGGGACACTGGTAACGGGAGGAATTTTCATTACCTGGTCAACATCGGAAACTGATACGGCATAGAGTTCGTTGTCGAGTTCGAACAAAAAAAGTTCAACACTTTCTTCCTTAACTTCAGGGGAGAAAAGGTCATCATGGCCATCGGGTTGTTTTGCTTCAGTCGACTCAGGATTCATACTCTATATATAGTATATGGGAAATGAAGAAGAGGAAATACAGAGAATCCGGTGCAGAGAAGTGAAGCTTACAGATAAGAGAGAACTGCTTCGATTCCTTACAGGAAATGTACACCCTCTGGATTTCTCAGAAGAAATCTCAGTAGGTCTTCTGCTCTGTCTCCCGCAAAGCTGGGTTCCAAAAGACAGAGCTCACTCTGGCGAAAGTGCCATAAGGTACTTTCTCACCCTCCTGACACAAAATCCGCCTTATGGCGGATTTTGTTCCAGTCGGGGTGCAGAGAATCGAACTCTGACTTTATGCTCCCAAAGCATATATACTACCATTATACTACACCCCGTTATTTGCAATGCTTTTTTATGAACTCTGACTTTACCCCTTACAGGGGCTGTACACCTTTTGGTGATTTAAGAAAATCCCTCAAAAGGTCTTGCGCTCTGGTCCCATATGAATGGGTTCCCATTCCAGAGCTCACTCCCAAAGCATATATACTACCATTATACTACACCCCGTTATTACTTAGGCCGCAGAATTTCTCGGGAGAAATCCTGTCGGTATCCTATTCAAGCACATATTCGGGAAAAACAAAACATTTCCAAGCGGAAATGTATTGTTTCTTCATGTCAGTGTTATCTCCCCCTAAGAACTGAGTTCAGTGTGGCTTGTGCGGCTTGAGCCTTACCAAGCTGTTCAGTGTACTTACTTTGAGCAAATCCGATCAATTGCCGATTACCCTCAGATGGATTCATCTCATATGCCTGTATACGAGCAGCTAGTTCAGCATGATATGTAACTGCGAGGCCGTAATTTATATCATAAGAATCCCTCGCTCGCTTAATTTCTTGTTCTCGAGGACTCAGTGGCCTTTCCTGAAACTGTCCTCTACCAGGGACTCCCATTTGTGGTAGGGGCATTCCCACACCTCCATAGCCAACGTTAGGATTATTACGTGGCAATACCACAACCTCTTCTGGTGTTTGCGCGACAGGAACTCCCAAACCACGGAGTACGGCAGCGGTGGCGCTGTTGACACTTCTATTTATCACGATTCGGCTTGCACCTCCAACAACAGCTCCTGCGTCATTACCTGCTTGTGCTACCTCATAGTTGACTTGATCTCTAAGATTATGTGCAAAATCCTTAAGGCCTCCCGCCTCTGCAGGAGTCGCTGCTGCAAGTGCTGCGAGACCGAGTATGCCTCCGGTTGCCCAAGAAATAGAATTAATTTTATTTTGCTTTTTCGCTCCACTAGACCACTCGCTCTCAGCGCCATACTTTGTTGCAAGTTCCGCCTGCTCTTGGTCAATTTCCGCTTGAATAGATTTTGCTGCTTCAAGATTTTCCGCTAGGAGTGCATCATACTCCCCTTTCGCTGCCTCTTCGGCAGCAGCATTCTGATCAGCAGATGCAGCAGCAACCATTCTCCCTGCAGCCTCCCACAATGCCCGCTCATTCCCTTTTTGGAGGAGTGCTGGATCAAGAACAAATACATCTTCTTTTGAATCTATCGCTACATCACCTTCGAAGTGAGCAGGAAGAGTTGGAAGGTCTATGTTGTGCTCGGGCGACATTATTGCTGCCTCTACTACCGTATCAACGGGAGGGAGTTCTTGAGCGTTTGAATTTTCCATATTTGAGTCCATAATAATATATTTAAATTAATGTTATGCGTTTGATGCAATTAAATCTTCAATCTCTGCTCTTTCTTGTTTAACAATTTCATGAAGCTTCACGAGATTTCCTTGTGCTTCAAGCTTTTTTTTCATGTTCTTTACAACAGCCTCAACACTAAACGGGTCCTCTTCGCAAACTTCAACAAATGTTTGTAGCATTGCGCTAGTGACAAATTGAATTCTGCCTTTAAGTAAAATTTTGTCTTCGGCTGAGAGACGAGATGAGTCAATAATCAGATTTGATTTTTCGATGAGATTACCGTGTTCTATGTCATCCATACAAAATAAGTTATATCACACATTTTAAATATATGCAAGTTTTCTGTCCATATTGAGATAAGAATGAAAATAAGGAGCAAATTTAACCTTCATTTCGCTTTAAAATATCAATTTACTAATTTTATGTCTGATATTAACTTTGAGCAAGATGTTGCTGCTGTTTCGTTTCACGAATAACGACAGCTAGATGATTATGTCCTCGAGAATTTCCACATGAGCAGTGTAATTTTCTTTATCAAGTTTGATGGTTACAAGATCAACAACATAATCAGAATCAACTGATTTCTCTTCGATATATGTCTCAATTACCCTTCTAAGCCTTTTTGCCTTATTACTATGAAGATTATCTTCGGGTCGATGTCCATCTTCTAAATATTGAAGATATTCCTCTTGTGAGACAGATTTGACTTCAACAAAGTGAATTACTCCCTTTGTTTCACAAATAACATCAATTTCACCCCACTTTCTCCAAAAATTGCGTTCAATTATGGTAAAACCCCTATTCTTAAGGTATTTCACAGCAATATCCTCACCAATTCTTCCAATTTGGATATTTTTAGGTGATTCCATCCCACAATCCTATTTATTATTCGATAATTTGCAAGTATTATAGTATAAAATGATATGTTACACGTGAAATGTTACTAAGTAACGCATACACATCAATTTTGCAAAAGATTTTCACAATATGTGTACAAAGCTGTGGATAGTGTGTATAAAGGACATGTCTTATACATCAATTTGTCCTTTATACACACTATCCACAGACTTATCCCCATTATTAACATATAATCCCAGTACCTAGCTATATTTCAATTTTACTCATGTTTAATCAAATTTCGTTGAAAAATATTCAATTATCGTATAAGATAGCTCAATCGCATAAACAAATTGCGGGTATGGTTTAGTGGTAGAATACGTCCTTGCCAAGGATGAGACGGGAGTTCGATTCTCCCTACCCGCACTAGGTTCGAGCAAAGAGAGAGCACCGGTCATCCGGTGTTTTCTCTTTTGAGAACCGACGTGCGGGCAAGCTTCTTACCCGCACAAATTAGCTATATTTAAGGTTTTTTTGTAATTACGCTGGTAAGCGAAGCATCTTCCTACTTCTGTGGGAGAATCGAAAGACTTTTCGTTGACGAGTCTTTGAGCCCGAAAAGTACCTGCCGATGTAATCGGCAATTCTCATTTCACAAAGAACCGACGTGCGGGCAAGCTTCTTACCCGCACAAACTAGCTATATTTAAGGCGCTTTTTTGTAATTATGCGGTTTACCGAAGCATCTTTGTGCTTCGCGTGGGAGAATCGAAAAGCTTTGCATTATTTGCGACGAGCTTTGCTCAGAGTAAATTGCAATGGTGTATGAAGCTGTAAGCTTCGATTCGCAATGAAGCAGTGTGACAAAGTATGGAATAGCACTTACTCTCACAATAAGCTCAACATTTAAGTCATATTTCCAATATCCATTCCGTTTTTCCTCTAAAATAGGTATAGTTTGCATATTACTAACGAAATTATCTGCTCTCGTAGTGAAATGGATATCACGACTGCCTTCGAAGCAGTTATTCCAGGTTCGAATCCTGGCGGGAGCACCAAGACACGAATTACCCATAGTTGGGTAATTCGTGCGAAGGTGCTGGTCGCAGCGATGTTTCGCCAGTAGGCGAAACCGCGAGGCGGGGTCGCAGAAATCTCCGAGCGGCGGCGAGAAGATTATCTGTGACCACAAGAATTTAGCAAAATTCTTTACAAACATTGAGCTCTGTTCGAC
>JAYSWT010000455.1:0-1061 GCA_043717905.1 bacterium
CAGCGTCTTAATGGTTCCTGTGTTTTAAGAAACCAGAAAATCATCCACACCGGCAAGCTGGCTTCACCCATCTCGTGTTAGTAAACATGTAGGTCTAAATAAGACTGGAATTGCAAAACTACTTCATCATCATCATCATTTTCGTTTTATGTCCGTTTTCCATGCTTGCATGGGTTGGACATGTTTCCATACACGAGTATATGGATTTGAAGCGGATCTTTCATGGCCGGATGCCCTTCCTGACAGTGTATATTGTCATTTGTAACTAGTTTATTAAATGCACTAAATTTATTGATTGCTATTTTGTCAAAGTGCCAAATAAATATAGTTCAGTGATTTGTATGTGATATGTGTTTACCAGCCTGTGATGTATTGCCATTGTTGTTGCGTGGTGGAGTACCAGTATGTACACACAAACACTTCTTTCTTTGGCTCGAAAAGGCCATGGAATTCTTCGTATCGTATGTCTCGCAGCAATCATCGTCACCTGATTCATCTGGTAAGTAAATTTAAAGCTGTAGTATGAAATGAATTTTTTTTAATGTGCGTCACTTCTTAAAACACTGTTTGCATTCCAATGCTAATTACTGTTTGAATTTAAGAATATCAATGAATTTGGTGGACATAATTAAGTAGGTCTGCTACATTCATGTGTTAGTTAGTTAGTTAGTAAACGAGCGTCATTTAACGCGACATATAGCTATAAAGCTGCAAGGCTACGATATAAAAAACGATGAATAGCACAGTAACAACGCAGTCGATGGTGGTGTCAGTTATCCGCGTATCGACGAGCAAAAAGCATAGTCTTAAGTCTCCGCTCGAAAGTCGGCAGCGATGGTGCCGACGTGACACTGGGCGGCAGACTGTTCCATGCGCGTGAGGCCGCGATTGGGAACGCTCGATCACCGACAGTCGAAAGCTTCGTCGGTGGAACGAGCAGCTCTGTAGTTGATGCAGACCGCAACCGCTGGCGAGAGGCGTCGTCAGAAACTCGATGCAGTTCGTTCGAAAGATACGACGGCGCTATTCCATGCTGGCACCGATAGGCCAGCACAGCCAGG
>JAYSWT010000456.1:0-1057 GCA_043717905.1 bacterium
TTCGAACTGGGCTGTGAAAGACTCGTCATAGCTTGGGTTCGTAAGTTACATTGTAAATTCGTTGTAGACTCGAAGTTTCAAATACAACTTTGAATCAAGGTGTTATTCACATTCTAAACCATAAGTCGGAATTCCGGGAACTTCGGAATTCCGAAAAAGTCGGAATTCCGACTCGGACGGAACTTGAGTAATAGGACGGTACGGTACGGTTCGGTTTTTTGAAATTCCGATCCGAACGGTTTTACGGCATTCCGCAGCCCCTACACTAGACCAACACGCCTCATTAATCTCCCCTCCCTGGTTGATGGTAACACAGCCAACACACTTTGTACATAGGAAATCTACAACATCCTGCAGTCTTCCTTTTACACCACAACACTTTTTGTTAATCCACGCCATGCACGATGTACATTTGATTGAATTTGTACAAACACCCCTTCCACACAGATTCTGCTAGGGAATTTACCTGACTTTTCTCTTAGTCCTGACATATCACATCATTTCATTACCTTTGTTTACCCAAGTTCATTCTAAGTCCTTTCTCTTCCAAACCAGCTCTCCATCTCTTCACTGTTTCAATCAACTCCTCCATGCTATTCGCCATCAGGACAAGATCATCTGCATACAACAGTTCCATAGGTAAGCCCCCTCTGAATTATCTGGACATCGCCTCAAGCACTATCTGTCCCGGTGGCTCAACAGTGAGAGCGTTGGGCTATTACACCGGCAGTGCGGGTTCAAATCCTCGTCGGGGCAAAATCAGAGATTTAATTTATCTCGGACAGTCCTCTGACACGGAGTGGACTATAAAATGGTCTGTGTGATACATTTGAATTTACTGTGTTCGATGTATCGCGGTGATACTTGGAAATGCCAAGTATCTAATTGGGCCGCTATAAATACACACACAAGCAGTACACACACTCATACATACACACACAATTCAGTGGGAATGCTAGCTGCCTACATAAATAACAAAGAGTATCTTTGTAAACATGAAAATTAATCGTACATAAACATTCAGTTAGAGAAACACGCACATACACATGAAGTGATC
>JAYSWT010000457.1:0-1052 GCA_043717905.1 bacterium
CCCATCCCAGGTCGAGGCGGCCACCGATCCCGACCACTTTGCTGAGGAGAGGATTCGGCAGCCATGCCGCGTAGTACGCGACGTGTGCCGACCAGAGAATGAGGAAGCCGGTGGCAAAGGTGAGGACCCAGCGGAGCAGGGGACGTGGGTTCCGCGGGTCGAGGAACGCGACGACGATAGCCGGTGCAAAGAGAGGCGCGTCGTCGCGGGCGAGTGTGGCGGCGAGGAGGAGGAGCGCCGACCAGGGAACACCTCGAGCCGAGGCCTGCCGGCGTTTAATCAACGACAAGTGGACAACACTACACGTAAGAACACTTGGACCAATGCAACCTCTTTACCATCATCTTCCGACTACAACTCTACGCCCACATCATCGTCACCTAACACGCAACCACATCACGTCAAATGGGCCAGGAACGCTACAACTGGCACAAAACCAAATGTACCACAGCGACTATCAAGAACGCAACCTTTGTGAACTCACACTTTCTTGATCTTACTTCCTATCTTTCTCTTTCGTACTCCTATGACACAGGATGCCGCACCTGTCTCATGTAATGTGTAAATATGTGAATAGGTGTTCTTTTTTAATGTACATGTTGAATTTCACTAATTTTCGTTTTTTAAAATCACTTAATTAATTTTTCCACCACCACAGGAGTCACTCGAGATCACACAGACGATTTTAGTCTAGCTATTACTTTCAACAACCTACACCCTAAGCGAGACCCTCCGTCCGTTGGATCGGGGCATCAAGTCGCCGGAACCTCTTTCGATGCAACGTTCAAGCGGCAGCGTGTTTTCAGAATCTGTCAGAGAGAGTTGAGGAGTTTTGTCGGAGTGCTTCAACGTGTAAGTAGTAGTGTTGAACTTGAAGGATAACAATTCCTTGTATGGATTAGGGTGTAGGTTGTTGAAAGTAATAACTAAACTAAAATCATCTGTGTGATCTCGAGTGACTCCTGTGGTGGTGGAAAAATTAATTAGGTGATTTTAAAAAACGAAAATTAGTGACATTTAACATGTACATTAAAAGAGAACACCTATTCACA
>JAYSWT010000458.1:0-1051 GCA_043717905.1 bacterium
GCCTTTCCGTGACTGCTACAACTGAACGAAACAAGGACTAACAGAGGACATAGAATTGTACGTTCGGGGACAGCTTATACTGAACCCGATTGCAACCAAACGAGGACTACTATTTCCGAACAGAGGGAGTACAAGGTTGTGGTGTAGGAGTCAGTACTGTATGTCAAGCTTTGTGCGGTCTGACCAATTTCAGATTTTGGTGACCTGTCTTCACATACGAGTACAATATACTTCCTCTGGTACAATACAAGTGGAGGAGTAGGGTCACGTGTTTTGCGGCCGTCGGCGACGACGCAGGGGACACTTTACTTGTACGCCCAGCTGTGAAGAGATTTCCGACACTTGGAGCTTTTAGGTATTATTTGTACTACTTGGAGTTGATTGTTCGATGCCGTACCAAAACGGAGAGATGTAGCTTAAACTAGGTCGATTATTAGTATATTATTATTTGGTTTATGTGCGGTGATATCTCGTGCTAATATGACTTTCTCAGCATGTTTTATCGCTGGTTTTGTCGTTGTGGTGGCATGTAGTTTAAAATTAGGTTGATTGTTATGTTTCTTCGTTCTGTGTGAGGTGTGATTGTGCATTCGCAGCATCTTAGAAGGGAGTACTTGTACTGAGGGTACTTGTACTGAGGGTACTTGTGCTAAGGGTACTTGGACTGGATAAGAGGTGGAATGGTAAAAGGAAAAGGGGGGAAGGAAAACGAATTTTCCCGACACTTGGTTGAAATTCTCACTTTTGTGGAAAGATCATCCTGTGTCAAAAGCACAAATCGCGAAACAGAGGCTAAACCTCAGCAGATCGTAGCTCAGAGACTACTTTCATGCGTACAGTACCTCGTTTCTTAGTTAAGTCGTCTACAGAGGATTTAACTTGACCATAGTTGTGAGTTGCAATTACATAAAATGTTGACCCGAAGGCTATCAGTACTCCAGGCGTGGTCAAAAAGTGTCGTCGCTTCCAGCATGGATTCTGACTTAGAGGCGTTCAGTCATAATCCTACGGATGGTAGCTTTGCGGCATTGGCTTTTCATCCAACCACATT
>JAYSWT010000459.1:0-1051 GCA_043717905.1 bacterium
CAGTCACTTTGGTCGCTGTCTTCATCTTCTAGTTGGGAGCTGGGAGCAGAATCCGCCGCAGAATCGGATTGGATTGGAGGCGGAAGGATGTTTTTAGGAGATGCACGGGATGGATACTCCTTATTGCCACTAGCAATGGTAAACTCGTGAGACTTCAGTCGGAGAGGGTTCCTCTGCGCAGTGGGGGGTAAGCGATTTCTTGAGATGCGAGTACGCATGCTTAGGAAAAGATTCTTGGGTAGGATTTAAGCTGGACAGACTTTGAACAGATTTATCCAAATATTAATATTGTGGACTTGGCCTGGCGAAAGGCTGGAGTGCTGAGAAACTTGAGGTGTTAGTTACAAGATATGTTAGCAAGCTACTAAAGGCGAAGCTAACTACATTGGCAACGAATGTAAACAACGAACTTGAAGTTGCGATGCGTCACCGTAGACGGTATCTGGGTTGAAGATCCTAGACGAGGAAAAACTATACGGTATGTAAGTACAGTACGTATAGGACAGATCTATACGGTATGTAAGTACAGTACGTGCGTAAGTGCAGTACGTGCAGTATAAGGCTACACTACCCCTTCTTATGAAAATCTTGAACAGTTTGAGCATGAAGAAAAACAGAATGTAGATTCATGCAACAAAGTTATAAGGTTAGCGTGTTTTCTATGTTTTATAGCGCTAATTAATATTATCAAATTATGTATAATCGGAAAATTTTGAACCCGCGGTCCCCCGTCGAGTACCACAAAAAAACAAAAATTCCACAAATCGAAATGAAAATATCGAGTAGTGCTGGTGAGGCTCAGACAGGCAACATTCCAGCCAGTAATGATGTCAGACTCGACTGACTAAAACCTTCCGAAAAAGTCAGCTGACCGACAGCAAACCAAAAAGAGGAAGGAAATCCATCATGGATATTACAGGTGAAATTTGGAAGTCTATCGATGTTGCTTATTGATCAATCGATGCAACTTGTTGAGCTTGAGATAGTCATGAAGAACCTTAACGTCACGAAGATTAGAATAAGGTTCCCACCTATTAGCAGAATCAGGGTA
>JAYSWT010000460.1:0-1051 GCA_043717905.1 bacterium
TAAAAGCGTCGCATAGCGACACAACAATCTGTCCTCAGTCCTCAGTATTCTGTCCTCAGAACGGGGGATTAGCTCAGCTGGGAGAGCACCTGCTTTGCAAGCAGGGGGTCAACGGTTCGATCCCGTTATCCTCCACCAATTTCTGAAGACAGAAGACGGAAGACAGTAAAACAATTGATGTTGCAAAGTAAATACTAGAAGCTAGAAGAGAGCTTTTGGAGTACTTAAGGCAAGAGACAAGGACAAATCTGTCCTCAGTCATCTGTCTTCAGTCCTCTGATACCTGTCTTCTGTCCTCTGGGACAGACTGATCTTTAACAAAATGGAAGAAGTAAAGAGAGCACAACCTATTGTGATGATATGGTTGTGTTCAAATGGGTAGTAATTGATTGCAAAATCGAAACATTTTGCTTTGTTTAGTTCCAGTTAGATAGTGTCGTAATTGATAGAAATATCAGTTGCAACATGAAATAACCAAGAAATAAATGAAACAAAAGAAATAATCAGTATTTATTGTACAACCTTGCAATAAATACAAAGTAGCTTTAGAAAAAACTATAGCGGTGTTCTCATGCACACGATGTCTGAATTTAAAAAGGGTTCAGGGATTAACGTTATAGGATCAAGTGAATAAGTGCATATGGTGGATGCCTTGGCGATTACAGGCGATGAAGGACGTGATAGCCTGCGTAAAGCTTCGGGGAGCTGGCAAATAAGCTTTGATCCGGAGATGTCCGAATGGGGAAACCCACCCGCAAGGGTAACCGCTCCTGAATATATAGGGAGATGGTGGCAAACCGAGTGAACTGAAACATCTAAGTAGCTCGAGGAAAAGAAATCAACCGAGATTCCGTAAGTAGTGGCGAGCGAACATGGAACAGCCTGTTATTTTTAGCACATGCGATAGTAGAACGGAATGGAAAGTCCGGCCATAGAGGGTGATAGCCCCTTATACGAAATCCCGTGTGTGGAACTAGGGTAACGACAAGTAGGGCGGGGCACGAGAAACCTTGTCTGAACATGGGGGGACCATCCTCCAAGGCTAAATACT
>JAYSWT010000047.1:0-13992 GCA_043717905.1 bacterium
TAATGAGTATTGTCACAGCAACCAGCGTTTCAATAAGGGTAAAACCTTTTTTGTCGCGAAGTGAGTTCATGGTGTAAAGAAACTATAATTCGGAGTACGGCTTCCAAGAGTGGTTTGGATATTAAAGTTTGTTGCTACGCTTGGAGTTACTGAGGCAGTTCCACGAATGACTACGGTCACTACAGGCTGATGAGTATCGAGGGCAGAACCGAGCACAAAAAACTTTAAATCGTTGATGTTCACCTCTGGGGCAGTGAGGTCAATAAAGCTTACCCCGCCGTCTTTTGATCGTTGAATTCGGTGATTAAATAGCCGATAGACATATTGGTCGCTTGAGAGACTCTGATCGCCAAACTGGCTCTCAAAGGCAAAACACTGGTCTCCTCCTCCACCGAGAGTATCGGTCATGGGGCAGTCGAGTGCGGTGTCAAAGGGTAGTGCACAGCCACAGTGATAGTATGCACCCATGCGGATATTTCGCGACATTGAATCGATTGCTGAAGAAAGGTTGTCGGTGACGAGCCTAATTGAACGAGATTTTCTGCTTTCATTATTAAGACTTATCAGTGACCCAACGACGATGAACATCACGATGGTAAAAATTCCCGTCGCAACTATCATTTCAATCAGCGTAAACCCTTTTACACTGGAGCGAGATAATTTTTTATGAAAGAGAATTTTGAGCATATAATTTATTGAATTGACACCTGTCCAGTAGTCCACACTTCAACCGTCCGTTCATAATTGATTGGTGCAGTAATAGTTACACGCGCACTCGCAGCATCAACGACGGCCGAGGTACTATCTTCAACTCGGATAAGTGCATCGGGGTCAGGACGGGTAAACACCAGATCAACCTTGGATGCACTGAGGTATGTTCCACAATCAAGAGAGCTTCCGGTTGAGAGGGTTGTCGTCATACAAAGCTTAGTTATTTTATTACCCTTAAGAAGATTTACAATTTTTTGACATTCGACTCCAACTTCGCCGCAGTTTTTCCCAGCAGGAATTGGGGTGTAATCCTTTAGTCCGTCAAAGTCTGCAAAAAATATGAACTTATCGGGAGTAGCACGGTCAAAATGAAGCCCATAGCCTGGAAAGGCATTCGGGCCACCAGTGGTCTGTTTCACGCTCATAGCGAGCACCTGAGTCTCTCTTACCCACTGTGCCGTCTGGTGGGCAAGGGTATCGAGGGTGAGCATTACATTCATCGAATTATAGTTAAACAAGAGCCCGGTCGTGAGCATCAGCATTATTGAAATAGCGACAAGTAATTCGATTAACGAGAAACCACTCTCCCGCGAAGCATTCTCTTTCTGTACTGCTTTAGTAGTGTTCATGTTTAAAATGTCCAACTCAAGATGTTTGCTCCAAAGGTATAAGCGATAAATGTACCAAAAATGAGAAATGGGGCAAATGGTATCTCGCTCTTCATTGTAAAACGTTTACTCCTCCATAACAACAAGAGCATGCTGGGTATGAATGCAACCCAAAATGAAAATATCACCGCTGAGACTGCCCCTCCAAGGCCAAGAAACCACCCTATCCCCCATGCAAGCTTAGCGTCTCCGAGCCCCATACCGCGCCCAAGGGTGAGAAGCCAGAGGAGTGCAAGCGGCAGCGCAACAATAGGGGCCGCAGCCCAGTCTATCCACGCTGGTACACTATCGAGAAATGGCAGGTACGGGAGGCTAATGGCTCCAGTCATTGTCCTTACAGCAAGCAATGCCCCTGAGAGAACAGCAAAAACCAGCGACAGTCTGTCTGGGATAATTTTATGCTTCCAATCATAAACAAATACAACAACTAAGGTAGACCATATTACTGACTCCAATGCTGCAATAGTAAGGTGAGCGGGGGCGTATTCAAGAGCGAGTAATCCATTCTTCGCTGCAACAAGGACAAACAGGAGTCCAGTAATCACTTCAACGCTAGGATATTGCAGAGAAATTTTCGCACGACAGTACAAACAGCGTCCACGTAACACGAGGTACGAAAACAATGGCACTAGGAGGAGTGGGGTGAGTACCTTACCACAAGAAAGACACTTTGAACGACCCGTGACGCGAACTCCGCTCCCGAGTCGGTAAATGAGCACATTGAGAAAGCTTCCAATCGAAACTCCAAAGATAAAAGCGAGGAGTGTGATAATAGCACTATATGAATTCACCAGACAATTATATCATGAGGTGAAACAAAACGAGCCTCATCAGAGGCTCGTTTTGAAAATCAGAGATGCCTAGCTTACGGCTTGATGTCGTAGCACTTCTCAAGAAGCGCTCCACCAGCAGTAGCAGCAACACAGGCCTGGCCAGCTGTTGCACTGTCTCCCAAACCATTGAAGGTTGCCGCTGCGGTAACTCCTTGGTCTGCATCACTAGAGAATGTAGTGTTATCAGTACGTTCAAGGTCAATTCCTGTTGAGTAGCCAACGCAAGGAGCTACAGTACATTCTGTTAAGAAGATTGTCAGAATGACAGGAGGATTTGCTCCCTTATAGATATACGCTCCAGCTGAACCCGATGGAGGTACAGGAACTTGTGGAAGAAACTTTTGAGTATAGAGTGATGTGATTCCCTGCGCTGTAGTTGGGTAGCTTGAGGTTGCATCAAAGAAGAGCTCTGCTGCAAGCTGAATCTGTCCAACGTCTGAAATACGTTTTGCGTCACGTGACTTTTGGCGGGCAGTCGAGAGTGATGCGAGCACAACTGACGAGAGGATACCAATGATCGCAATCACAACGAGAAGCTCGATGAGAGTGAAACCACTTGTCTTATTTTTGAACGAAATAAACTTCATAAAAATGATGATTGATAATAATTAATAACTTGTGGGCATTAATACAAAATACACTGCTACTGTCTTCTTAATGGTATCACGCCGAATTTCTACTGCATAAATACTCCTGTGGATAACCTATCTCGTGCGTATACTCAAAATATTCAACTCTCTAGCCATCGATGAGCCACTACCGGCGTTGCAACTGGAGTATTGCCTTCCCCGTACCCGCGTCGATACTGATTGGGTAGCGTTTGCTAATCTGTTCTGGAATAACAACCAGACCTGCGCGACTAAGCGTTTCGACTGAAGTTGGAAATTGTTGGTGAATTGCCTTGTATTTTATTGAGGCCTGGTCGATTGCCTCAATTAGGTCGAGTACTAAGATGCGTTCCTTTGCAACACTTTTTGTTTCTTCATTGTCCGCTGTTTGATAGATTGCAGCAAAAAGTTCTCGAGATTTTTGATAATCAGTTGCAGTATGAAGTAGAAAAAGTGCATATGCTTGACGGGCAACCTCGGGACTCCCCTTTACTGTGGCAGCAATAGCGAGATAGTGTACTGCTCGCTCGTATGATTTACCAACGGTGTGAAATTCGACTCCAGTGTAATACGGAATCTCCCAACTACTCGGAATCTTCGCAATCCCCTTGTCAGCGATTTGAGCGAGCCATGAAAGTGAAGCTGGGTTTTGCTTTGTTGGGACTGTCAGGGCAGCAAAAATATATGGATACTCAAACTTAGGATCAAGCGTGTTAATGATACGGAAATATTCAGGATAATAAAAATCAAATTTGTCCCACTTGTTGAAATCCTGTATGGCGGTGACCCAATAATAGTCTGCAAGGACATTTTTGAAGCCAAATGTGAAATACTTTACGATTGGCGCCGGGAGGACAAAGCGATGAATTGGTGCTAATAACTCAAAATGCTTCAAGGAAATAGCATCGTAGCGCAACTGTGCAAAGAGTGAGCCTATAAAAAAGATGGGTACGAGAACAAATGGGAGCAAGGTTGAGACAATCTGATATTTTTTGGCTTGCATACAACTTATTACTAGAATTCCTTTTTTGCGAACATGGAACGAGCGAGCAAGAAAAGAACAATTGCATAGCAACTCGCATAGATAATGGTCATGGCAACCCCTTCAAGGTCAGGAATAGCCCCATAAACGACATCGTTTCGAATATTAAACTTTTCCAAATTGGGCATGACATAGTAGGCAATCTTCAGGAACATCGCCACAATCTGCGAAGACTGTGAGTCAATTAGTGCGCGAAGAATCTCCGTCGAGTGGCCAATTAAGAAAAAAGCAATAGTATACACAGCAGCAAGAATCGGTGAGGTCAAACCTGAGAGTAGTATTGAAAGCAAAATGAGGATGACAGATTCAAGAGTTGAAAGTAACACCGAGACAATGATAGCGGCATAGGCACCATGAATTCCCTTCATGAACAAAATAGCAAAAAGTGCGAGTGTTGAAAGCGTCGTAACTGCAATTGTTGTTGCAGTAAGACCAATGCACTTGCCTGCGATAATCTCACCTCGTTCTATTGGCTTTGGGATTATTAAGAAAAACGTTCTGCGCTCAATTTCTTTGTACATCAGCATTGAGCCAATGAAGATAGCGACAAATATTTGCAATAAATATGTTGCAGTTAAGCCGAAGTCTATAATCATTCGCGAATCTTGTTCGAGCGAAACTGAACCTGCAAAGAGTGAAAATGCTACCAGTGCCAGCATCACCACAAGTGCTGACCAGAGAATACGGTCGCGTAGAGTTTCGCGAAAAGTATTTTTTGCGATGGCAAGAATTCGTTTTATCATAGCGGAGCACTTGGTTCCAATCGTTTTTTACTAATGATGTGCACAAATGCATCTTCGAGATCACGATATCCCTTAGATAGTGCACTCGGGGTGTCACACTCTATCAAAATCCCCTTGTCGATAATTCCCACGCTATCACAGAGTTCCGCTACATCAGCAAGAATGTGTGAATTGAAAAAAATAGTCTTTCCGCGCTTCTTGAGCTCAAAAAATATTTTTTTTATTTCGGCACGACCGAGTGGGTCGAGTCCATCGAGTGGCTCATCAAGGAAAAGGATTTCGGGGTCATTGATAAGTGCCTGTGCAAGACCAAGTCGTTGTAACATACCTTTTGAGTAGGTGCGTATCTGCCGATCTTCTCGACCTATGAGGTCAACTTCTCGAAGCACGATTTCGATACGTTCCTGCTTCTTTTTCTCTTCGATACCAAAAATGTCCGAAACAAACTCAAGAAACTCTCTCCCAGAAAGATATCCGTAGAACGAGGGCGACTCAGGCATAAAACCAATAAGGCGTCTGGTAGCAATTTGTGAAGGATTTCCCCCTGCAATAAAAATTTCGCCACCCGTAGGGAGGATAAGCCCTACCAACATTTTCATCGTAGTTGTTTTGCCTGCCCCATTTGGACCCAAGAAGCCAAATACACTCCCATTTTGGATGGAGAGAGACAATTCATGCACCGCACTGACATTGCCGTTTTTTGTATAAAATTCCTTCGATAATTTATTAACGACGATATCTCCCATATAGTGCATCTCATTATACTGAACTAAAACGTATTTCCAAGATTTCTCAAATCAGAACACATTTAGCAGCTCCCCAAATGCAAAAATTCTCAAAATTATTGTTATGCGAAAACTTGGACTGAGGCAGTGTTTGTGGGGCTGTACGGATAGTACTGCCTCCAAACCTGCCGAAGGAAAGTCGAGCAGAACAGCAATTTTGAGGATTTTTTAAAATGAGCCGGCAACGTCGTAGATAGGCATCAGCACCGAAACAAGCAGTCCTCCCACGCCCAGTCCAAGCATAATAATCATTGCAGGTTCTATCAGGCCAATCAGAGTCTCAACTGCATTATCAACTTCCCGTTTATAGAATGCTGCGAGAGTTTGAAGAATACTTCCAACCTCTCCCGTCTCCTCACCCACCTTAATCATCTGCACCATGATGCTGGGAATCTCTTTGTGCTTCGCCATAGCTGCAGAAAGCGAGACACCAGTGCGCACGTCTTGCGAGACAGTCAAGAGTATATCTTCATAAATTTTGTTACCAACAACTGAGGCAGCAATCTCCACTGCATGCACTACCGCGATTCCGGACGAGAGCATGGTGTTGAGATTATCGGCAATACGGGCAAGATAAAGCTTGCGGTAGAGGTCTCCAAGATATGGAAGGTCTAGCGAGAGTCTCGCTAGGAATTCCTTTCCAGTCGTAGTTGCCAGATATCTCCATCCAAAAAACCCTCCAATACCAATGATGACCAGAGCGAAGACCCCATAGTTGATGAGAAAATTCGAAAGCGCAATGACGACCTCAGTGTAAATTGGGAGCGGTCTTCCTGACTCAAGGATAATCGCCGAGAGTTTGGGAATAACTACCACCAACATCAAAATCATCACAATGATGAATACAACAATAACAAATGCAGGGTAGATAAGTGCGTTACGTGTCTTTGATATCAGTTCGTATGTACGGTCAAGATAATCAGCAAGATAGTTGAATGTATTTGAAAGATTTCCTGACTCCTCTCCTGCACGCACCATGTTGACATAAAAATCAGAGAAGACATCGGGGTGTCTGCCGAGTGCGTTCGAGAGAGACATTCCTCCCTGAATATCATCAGATACTTCCGCAAGGTATTTTTTAAGAAGGTCACTTTCTGCTTCTTGCCCAAGGAGTTGGAATACCCTGAGCGCAGAGACTTGTGCCTGAAAGAGCGTGGCAATTTGCCGAGAAAGAATCACCACTTCGCGGTAGGAAACTTTTTTCCCGGCGGTCATTAATTTCTCAAAAAAAGGCAACTTATCCGCGGCAACAATGGAAACAATTATAAGTTTTCTTCGCTGGAGCGCCGAGATAGCAACGTCAGCTGAGGCAGCGTCTATGGTGCCGTTTTTTTCCTCATTGGTATTTTGGTCGATTCCTTTATAGCGATACAGCATACAGCGTTATTAAATCAGTCGCTCAAGAGCTTTTGGATTGAAGGAGTGTAAGTAAGCATTCTCCGCAGTAATTTCTCCAGCGCGTACTTGGTCAGCAAGCGACCTATTCATATCAATCATTCCTAACTCTGAGCCTGTTTCGATCACCATAGGAATTTCATGAGTTCGTCGTTCACGAATGAGGTTTGAAACTGCATTGTTGTTTATCAAAAGTTCGTAGGCAGGAACAAGCCCACCTGAAATACGAGGAATAAGACGTTGTGAGAATATTCCCGCAAGTGAACCCGCAAGTTGAACGCGAATCTGGTCCTGCTGGTCTGGAGGAAAAGAGTCAATAATACGATCAATTGTTTGCGAAGCGTTATTTGTATGAAGCGTTGAAAACACCATGTGCCCTGTTTCCGCGGCAGTGACTGCAGTTGAAATAGTATCAAGCCCGCGCATCTCACCGATGAGGATAATATCAACATCTTCACGGAAACAGGAACGAAGTGCGACATGAAAGTCTGCCGTATCGAAACGTACTTCGCGCTGACTAATGATTGATCGGTCTGGAGTAAAGACATATTCAATAGGGTCCTCAATAGTGATGATATTTTCTGCTCGTTCGTGATTAACCATTTCAATCATAGCAGCAAGTGTGGTTGACTTTCCTTGTCCGACTGGACCCACAACCAAGAAGAACCCTTGCTTACGTTTCGTAAATGCTTCAAGTATTGGTGGAAGCGCGAGCTCTTGGAGAGTCTTTATCTTTTTCGGAATAAGACGTAGTGCCATCGCTACTGTTCCCTTTTGAAAGAAGGCATTACCGCGAAAACGTGCTTCTTTACCAAATGAGAAAGAGAAGTCCATCTCCTTGGTTTCCATAAATAACTTATAGTTTCCCTCATCAAGAAACTCCTTAACTAACCCAAGTGTATCCTCTGGTTCAAGCAAGGGCTTTTTTACCAACGGTATCAGCTCGCCAGACACACGAATAGTCGGATGTCGTCCTACGACAAGATGGAGGTCTGACGCTCCTTCGTGAATGACAGTAAGGACCAAGTCTTCGAGCTCTTTGCGATATTCTGCTTGTGCCATGAGTGTGATATGTTATTTTTTTCCTTTATGTTTTTGAAGAACCTCAAGCACTTTTTCGACAACCTCAGAAGGTGTTGCGGATGCCTTTATGATGTATCCCGCAGCCCCGAGTGCAAGCCCCCTATCAATGTCCTCTTGTTGACCAAGGTTTGAGAGAATGATAACTAATGCACCTGCTGCGAGTGATTCATTTTTTATTGTTTCAATAAATTCAAACCCGTCCATTGCAGGCATTACAAGATCTACAACAATAATGTCAGGAACATATCCCGCACGTAATTTTTCAAGTGCTTCTAGTGTCCCCCCTGAGGTGTTTACTTCGAATGCCTTTTGGGAGAACTTGAGCGCATACATATCCAACAGAAACGCATCGTCATCAATTACAAAGACGCGAGGACCTTTTGTTTTTTCAGCTTCCATATAACTATATAATACCATGACTTTTTATTTTTGAAGCAACGTTTTCCTCCGCAATGATGTTCATTTGATTCGACTGAGCTTCATTTTTGAATGCAGGACGAGTAAAAAATCTCAAAACGCAAGCGAGCTGTACTCTCTGTACAGTGAGTGCGTTTTGAGATTTTTGACGAAGTAATGCGTCAAAAATGAAGCTCAGACTATGTTGTTGATTTCTTCAAAGGGTATAATCCCATCAAACGCCTTCTTTAGTGCGTCATCTTTCATGGTAAGCATTCCCTTCGCACGGGCAGCTTGGTATACCGCTTGTTCTACGGGATTTGTGAGGACAATATGTTCGAGATCCCTGTCCATTTTAAGAAATTCCATTACTGGAGTTCGGCCTTTTGTCCCTGATGGGCAAGTTGGGGATGGTACAGCTTCATAAACATGGTCGGGGATTGTCATCTTGCTTCGTACTGCAGGAGGAAGGTCCGAAAACTGCTTTTCAATCATCATCTGCATGCTTTCGGTAATAGGAATAGGACTTTTTGACTCTGGGCACATGGTGCGTAAGAGTCGCTGCCCCATTGCAAGTATAAGAGTTGGAGCAATCAGATATGGGTCAACTTCCATATCAATGAGACGTGGAATGACACCAGCAGCGTTGTTGGTATGAAGCGTCGAAAAGACGAGATGCCCAGTAAGGGCTGCTTGTACCGCGAGCTGTGCTGTCTCTTTATCGCGGATTTCTCCCACCATAATAATATCTGGGTCTTGTCGGAGTATCGAACGGAGGCCATTTGCAAAAGTGTAGCCAATTTCTGGGCGAACTTGCGACTGATTTACCCCGGGAATATTGTATTCTACTGGATCTTCGAGGCTAATGACATTGCGTTTTTCACGGTCGAGCTCATTGAGCATTGAATAGAGGGTTGTTGATTTCCCAGACCCCGTAGGTCCCGTGATAAGAATTAGTCCGTAGGGTGTACGGATAGCATTGTGGACAAGCTCAAGGTGCTCTGGCGACATACCCATCATGTCGAGAGTTATTACGCCACGGCCTGTATCAAGAATACGCATCACCACTTTCTCTCCATAGTACGCAGGAAAGGTCGAAACACGGAAATCCACTTTCTTGCCATCCATCTTTGCACTAAAGCGGCCGTCTTGCGGTTTGCGCTTTTCATCGAGTTTTAATTGCGCCAGAATTTTGATGCGCGCGACAATAGCGCTATGTACGTTGGTTGGGAGTATCAGAGATGTATACATGACACCATCTACGCGGAAACGCACACGTACCTTATCTCCAGTATGTTCAATATGCACATCAGAAGCGTGCCCCTCAACTGCATGCTTTAAAATGACTGCGACAATTTTTGTGACTGGAGCATCCTCAACTATTTTTGTCTCACCTCCAGCTTCTTGCTCAACATGTTCGTGGGTATCAGTTGATGAGACATTCTCAGCGGGAGTCCCCTCATCAAGTGCCGCTTTTGAGTCTCCTTCGGTAAGCTCTGAAAGTGCTTGGGTTACTTCTCCTGACAGATTTTGATACTGGATGAGAATTTGGTCAAAGTCTGCCTGAGAGATGAGGAAGAAACGAAATGGCATCCCCAATTTCGAAGAGATGAATTGCATTGCATCACGTGCTTGAGTCAAGTCTGGATCAACAATTCCCACCTCGAGCACATGATCTACCACTCCAAGAGGAGCTATTTGATAGTGCTGTGCAGATTCTTCTGGTATGTACTTAAGCGTGTCCGCTGCTACTTTTGCCCCAGCAAGGTCACGCATCTCCATCCCATAATACTCAGCCTTGAGAGTACTAATATCTCCCTTGGTCATTCCTCCCTGCACGAGAACTTCTTCCATACCTCCACGTGCTTTTCCCGCCTGAGAGACTAGCTCCGGGATATCCTCTTCACGGAAAAGACCTTTTTTGGATAAAAATAGAAGAAAGCTCATGAAACAAAAAGTTCGTTACTACTATATGATAGCAAACCAAGAGCGATATTGAAATGAAACGCGCTCGCAAAAGCTATTTTCCGACAACTGACTTTTTCAAATCGTCGATTTTCTTTGAGAGATTTGGGGTACTTGCCGATTGAGTACCTTTTGCTGCAGCAGTATCTGTCTTCGATGCACTTATCCCTAGCCGTGCCTGACGAAGTTTTTCTTCTATAATTGCAGGTGGTGTAAATGGGTAGTCTCGAGACAGTTCTACTTGTGGAATCGTGACAGTAAATGAAGTTAACGAGGTGAAAGCTTCATCCTTAAACAGTGCATCAGTGAGCGTAATTCCTGACAGCGTATCAAGCGCAAGCTTAGTCTTAGCTCCTGGCATGTCAGGGCTCAGATTTGCGTTCGGAGTCGCAGAAAGCAATGCCGACTCTCCCCCATTGCCCCAGAGTAAATAGCCTCCTACAACCAGTACGGGGACAAGGAGGACGATACCGAGGTCAATGAGTGCTTGTTTGGCTAACATAATGAATCAGTGGATTGAATAAGTGATGAGTTGTACCGTGTAACTACGTGGAACTAGTTCTGGACTCTTATATGCGATAACATCTTCGCTCGTTTCTTGTGAATTAAAGGAAAGCGAAGTCATGTCGCGCAACGAGAGATTCCCCTCAAGATCGCGGACATATTCACGAAATTTACTATATGGTGCTCGGACAGTGAACGAAATTGTATGTCGTATATAAGGAAGAGGGGATTTTTTGTTGTTCTCAATCACGCCAATAGTTGGTGTCGAAATTTGTAGACCATTGCGGACTGCCATTGCATTCACCTCAACAATAAGTCTGGTGGTATCAATACTCTCAGGAAGCACGGTGCGCAACTTTACTTCATAATCTGGGGGGAAACCTGATGCAACAGCTGCTAAATGCTCTATTGCTTGCTGCGCGTCTGTCGTAGACGCAAGCGAATGAGTGAGCGCGTCTTTTTTTGCAATAGAAAGCCGTATCGCTCCATAGGCAGAATCGATATATGTAATATATATACCGGAGGCGATGAGCATAAAAAATACTGGCGCTATAAATCTTTTCATTTTGTAGTAGTTGCTTTACTATTCACCTTTGTGGTTGAGGAAAAGAGAGAAGTTGTAGATGTTGAGGTCAATACAATTGGTGCAACTGGAGCTGGAGCAACTACGGGTGTTACAGAAGCCTGACTTTCTTTTTTTGCACCACTTGCCGCAAGCATACGCGCGTAACCAATCGTTGAAGGGTCAATTGTCATTTTAACTCCAAATGACACTATGCCGCTTGTTTCCTCCAGTGCAATAGAATTTACTTCAACATTTTTTACTACCGGTTTTGATTCACGCCATTTTTGGACCTGCCAATCAATTGCCTCATAGCTTGGAGCTTGTCCTCCAAGGGAAAGGAACATTTCGTTTCCTTCTTGCGTAAATCCTAGTCGAGTGAGACCGATGTTCTGTGCAGCTCTGGTTTCAATAAGATCAAAAATGAGCGAAAAAATGCTATGCGAATCAACAAGACTTTTTGCTGTAGTGAGCTTTACTTGTAAGTTTTTGTAGGTATTAATTTTTTCGATATCAAAAAGTGATTCGGCCGCCAAAAGTTGCTCGCCAATTTCCTTTACTTGCCTGTCTACTTTCTGTTGGTAAAAATACGCTCCGCCTGCAACAGAGAGTGTGACGAAGAAAACCACCAATGAAATAATGAGTGAAAGATTTATTGGCTCGTGTGGACGCTGCCCACCCTCAACTTTGAGTAGGGGTTGCTGCGGGACGTATGTTGTCTCGAATTGATTTGCCATTCCTTTGCCTATTCTACTAAGTAAATAAGGGCTTGGCGAGAAAGTTATGAACAAATTCCTCGATATTTCTTATTTTGAAATTGAGGAGCCTGCATAAAAAAATGAAAAGAGGAGGAAATTGGTGTTTTTGATGTAATACGAAGGCTTGGACTGAGGGAAGTCTCAGGAGGCATAGTCTCTCTATGTTGACTGAGCTTCCCGAGGGAAAGCCGAGTAGGACACAAAAACTACAATTTTCGTAACGCCAAACCGAGAGCGACGGCAAATTCGGGTCCTGAATCTTTAAGGAGTGGCTCTACAACAGCGGGTGCCTCTACTTTTTCAAAGGCATTTCCAAATACAACATCGGTCTCAAAATTATTTGCTGCTAGCTCGCGAATTCCCTTGAGCAAAGATCCCCCGCCCGTAAGTACAACCTTGCCTATTACCACACGCTTTTCATGTTGGTAATGAGTGAGGATGCGATTTGCCTCCTGAAAGATACGTTCAACTGCGAGACGAGTAACTTCAGCGACGGTTGGGTCTCCTGGGTCACCAGGTAGCCCGAACTCGCGTTTCGTTTCTTCAGCTTCGAGCATGGTTGCCCCCCGCGAACGAGACAGTGCGAGGGTAATATCTTGTGAGCCGACATTGGTGAGGTGTGAACTGCGCACTATTCCCTCTTCGACAACAATCACCTTAGTATTTGCCGCACCAATATCAACTATCATTGCGGGTGCATTATCGTGACCCATGACTGACCGAATAGTACTAAATACTTCTATTTCGAAACCAACACTGGTCGCGCCAACTTTTTGAGCAATTGCATTATACTTTTCAAAAATATCATTATGCACTGCTGCCAAAAGTATATCTATTTTTTTCGTGTTGTTTCCTTTATTTGCGGCTTCCTCATCTGGGTCTACATATGTGCGAGTAAGTCTGGGGATTATCCAATGTGAAAGTGACACTTCTGCAACCGAAGTAGGGATATATTTTCGTGCCTCAATTGGAATCATTTCTTTGAGCTTTGCTTCCCCTAAGTCGGGCATTTCAATTACCGTCAGTAGTGTTGAAGTAAGCGGAAGTGAGAAAACGATATCGCGACTCGTTACTTTCGCCTCCGCAAAAAGATCCTTAATGGCCTCAACGAGTTTATCGACAGAAAGATTTGTTGCCTGACCAACCTCAAGCCCAGCCAATGGACCGAGCGCAATTTCACCATAGGTATCAAGTACGGCTTTCCCATTTTTTTTGTGCAACTGGACTACTTTGATAAACGAGCTCCCGATATCAAGTCCGACTGCTGCCCCACTCCCTTTTTTAGGGAATAGATTGCTGAGCATTTTTCCAAACGGATTAGGCATTTGCCTATTATCATAACACAAAAATGGGTGGGTTTCGCAAATCGTAGGACCACATGGTTTGATTTACAACTCGAGGAAGAACTGTAGTATGGACGTATCCATGTGGGAAGAACTTCTCAACTTTATTTTTCCAGAACGTTGCATTGGCTGCGATAAGCAGGGCTCTGCCTTGTGCGCCATTTGTGAGCGCACAATCACCGTAAAAGCGACTGCGCTCTCGGGTACTACTGCGGCGTTGTTTGACTATAGAAATCCATTGGTAAAAAAGGCTGTCTGGGCGCTCAAGTATAAGCATCGCCGCTCTATCGGGAAATATTTCGGTACCGCACTCTACCGAGAGTTCTTCAAGCAACTCTCGTATGGAGCAAAAAAGACTGGAGAGACAATTATCCTCATCCCCGTACCTGCATCGCAGAAGGCACGCCGAATGCGCGGATATAACCACGCGGGGGTAATTGCTGGAACGATTGCAGAGCTTGGGAAGAACGAGGGACTGCACATTACCTTGCGCGATGACATTCTCTACAAGAGGAAAGAATCTTCATCTCAGGCTCGAACAGAAAGTAAAGACGAAAGAATAAAAAATGTCGAACGTGTATTTGCGGTTCGGCATG
>JAYSWT010000461.1:0-1051 GCA_043717905.1 bacterium
ATCCAACTATTGCCAGCACATATTCTTACAAACCTTTCAAAAATCATCCGCACAGCGGTCACATCTACTACACCGTATGAAGACTTAAAAACAGGATTACTAGCTTCAACGAGGGAACCCAGCGAAACAACTTTTAAAAACTATTTCAAAAGTCAGCAACTCGGGAGTCAGTTACCTTCCGAGTTCCTGACAAAGTGCATGAGAGACTTGTGCAACATCGACGTCGCGACGAGACAGAACGACCAGATGTTGCGTTAGTTTTTCATGTCGGCTTTGCCGACAAATGTCCAGCAAATCCTCGTGGCGATGTCCACTGATAACATGGCCGAATTAGCCGCCGTGGCGGATAAAATTATCCTTGTAAATAGAAGCTTACTGCCGACTTTTGCGCTAACACCAACAGTGTTAACAACCATTACATCCGCCATGGCCGCACCCACTGAGAATTCATCCAGTGATGCCCTAATCTTGGCCCTCGAACGAATTAACCATCGTTTCGACAATATAGAGACACGTTTAAATCGAACAAATAACCACCCTCGTAATGTCTTTCGACAAGGGAACAATGACACGCGCCTACGCAGCCCCTCACGAGACAGGAATACGCTGATATGTTACTATCATCAAAATTTTCGGGGGGCAGCAAAATTGTGTCATTTAGGGTGTACTTGGCGGGACCGCCTACCTAATTGTAAAGTCCTCCAAGTATGCATATATCACAATCGATACCAAGAATTAGCACGTTCATGCGTCCCAGGGTGCAAATTTGAAAAAAAGGACACATCAAAACCCTTTGAACAATCAAAAAACTAATCACGCCATCACTCCTGGCGGCGGGTGTCGATGGTGTTTCAAATAATTTCTCTTCTCAGACTTTCTTCTTGATAAATGTTTCCTCACCTCTTTTCTCTTCACCTTCTCTTTCCACGAGTTCTCATTGGTTACCCCCGAATATCGTAAAGTTTCTAGTGGACACTGGCTCTAGCCTCTCTATTTTACCGAAAAATTTCATACCAGATTTACACAATCACATCACACTTAGGGCCGCGAA
>JAYSWT010000462.1:0-18457 GCA_043717905.1 bacterium
TGCGGGGGTCGAGAGCTTTGCTTGGTAGTTGACCTGCTTCTGAAAGAGCGAGACTTGGGCGTATACCGTCTGTGCATCTGCAAGGAGGAGTGCCAGAAGTATGCTCGCAGAGACGATTCTGCGAAGCCAAAGACGGGGGGTTGTTTTACTCCAAAGTAGCATTGCTCCATTGGGCAATTCCGCAAGTATTTACTACTCGCAGAGAATTACCCGATAGAGTTATTTTAGCAATATGCTGATTGGTATTATTCTATAAAAAATAATTATGTGAATAACTCTAATGTATTTTGTAGATTTAAAAATTTTTGCACTGCTTTGCTTCCACATGCTTATATGTGGCTCAAAATTGAGCGTAAATGAACGAATCAGTAAATTATGCTCCCCCCCCTGCTCCCATTTTTAATAACGACCGCATTGGGGCAAATGATTCGTCGAAAAAATGATGCAGAAACTACAAAACAAGAATGACAAGATGTATAGAGTAATTTACTATAATTTCTTCACAGGCTTCATCATTAGGAGTGGTCGGGCAATGAGAAATCCGGCAGCAAAGCCCAGTGTGATGCCGATGATAACGTCTGATGGCCAGTGCACGCCGACTGCTATGCGCGAAATAGCAATAACTGCAGCGGCAAGCAAATACCACTTCCACGCATGAAAACGATTTCCCAGCATCGCTCCTGCAAGTGCGCCAAACGCCGCAGCGTGACCCGATGGAAACGACCCGAATGGATCAGAAACATCGATGAGTTGTGAGATACCGAGATCACTCGCGAACGGTCGGGCTGCGGGATGCATATATTTTACCAACATCACCACAAACCATGCCAAGAGTGCAGGAAGGAGGGTGCGAATGATACTCGGAATGATTTCATGTTGTTTATCTTGTGCGGCTACTTCGTACACAACCACTGAACCAATTACGAGAAAAGGAAACCACTCAGCAAAAAACACTGCGAGGTCACTCACCGCACTATTACTTGTCGTGAAGGTGTATATCGCAAGGAATACATCGTGGTCAAACGCAAAAAGCATACATACATTCTATCACCGTCACCGAAATTATTCTTTTTTCACTCGCACCCGTGCGAGAACGCACAAATTCTTAAAGAGCATCGCCACCGTGATGGGGCCAACACCGCCAGGAACTGGTGTGAATACCCGCGCGATAGGGGCACAGCTTGGGTCAACATCTCCGACGACTTTCCCTGCTGACTCACTTGTCGCTGCATCAATCAGTACATGCGCACTTGTAATCATTGCGGGGGTGATAAGGTTTGGACTACCAACACCAGAAATCACCACGAGTGACTCCTTGACGTGTACGCAAAGATCCGCAACAGGCTTATCAATGACGGTGACATGCGCACCATTGTGGCGAAGGAGAATTGAAACGGGTTTCCCTACCAAGCGACCAAACCCGAGCACCAACACTTCTTCACCGTGTACGGAAACTTGAGCCTCATCAAGAATTTCTTTTATCGCACCAGCAACTGGCGGAATTATTTTTGACTTCTCATTTGCAAATTGTGCAATAGCTGAGGTCGAGAGCATGTCAACATCTTTTTCAATTGGTATCGCATCGAGGAGTAGCGGTGCGTTCATGCTTGGGGGAAGCGGAAGTTGCACAATCACCGCGTCACTTTCGTTTATTCCAACAATACGCACTATTTCCTGCCTGAGTAAATCCTCGGTGATTGCCTCGGGGTAGCGGTGCTCTATCATGGCTATGTTGAGCCTTGCTGCAGCCTTTTTCTTTATCCCAACAAAGCTTTCAATCACGGGATTATTCCCGACAATGACTATGTCAACTCGGGGTGGGCGAGGGAGATCAGCTATCGCACGTGCGAGCTGTTCGTAAATAGTATTGGCGATTTTTCTGCCATCGATAATCATGAAATTATTTTCGCAATATTGTAAAGATCTGACCCGTTATAAAATTGTCAGTTGCTATTTTTTATTTGGAAGCTGCTTCCATTCTCCAGCAGGAAGACTGCCAAGCGACACATCCCCTGAACGGGTACGCTGTAGAAAGTTTACTTTGTTGCCAGTCTTTCCCGCCATGCGCCGAATTTGTCTATTCTTACCCTGGTGCAAAACGACACGAAAACGTTTTCCTTCTCGAACAATTTTGTCTGCACGCGCAATACCATCAATCAGCTTCATTCCCTGTTTCCACATCACCATTTCCATTTGCGAGAGTGGAGTGTCAAACTCAACCATATATTCTTTTTCGATTTCAAATTTTGGATGAGTACTGCGATAGAGTAGGTCGCCGTCATCGGTAAGGAGAAGTAGCCCACATGACTCTTTATCAAGTCTTCCAACTGGGCGCAGATGCTGCAACTCCTTTGGTAACAGCTCCATGACGGTGGGAGCAGTCGTTTCATCACGCTTGCGCGAAGTGATATACCCCTCAGGTTTATTGAGCATGATAGTGGTCGGATTGAGTTTGCTGTTTACCAGTACCTCGCCTTTATACTCAACCACGTCTTTGGGAGTGACTTGGTCGCCGAGCTTGGCTCTATTTTTTCCAATTCGGACGTTGCCCGCTGCGATTTCCTTGTCGGCAGTGCGCCGTGAAATTCCTAATACTTGAGCTAAAAATTGGTTGATGCGCATAGTACGACTACTCTACCCTAAAACAGTAAAAGCGCCACCCTACGATTACAGCTCCCCTTATTGGGGAGACGTAGCAAGAAAATGAATAATTGCGAGGAGGGTCTTATTTGAAGAGAGCGTATCTTCGTGTGTCGCATCGGGAAGTTCGAGAAAATATTTATTCGTTTGCGGAAGTGCATCGAACAATGCCTTGCCTCGGGCAAAGTGTATCGTTGGATCTTTTGTACCGTGAATAATAAGGACCGAGCTAGCTGTTTTTGCCCACTCGACATTGTTGAAGTCTTGGTGAAGCATCCATCGTATTGGGTAGACAGGATAAACATCAAATGCTGCGGCACTCAGTCGGTCAAAGGGTGCGACCAATGCGAGTTTGTCGGGGTTTGCAAGGGAGGAGTGGTAGGAAGCCGCTCCAGTACCGATAGACTCACCGACCAGCGCAAGTATGCGTGGTGGATGCGCATCCACCCAGCGAGCAGTATGTTCAACATCACGAAGCAGAGTGCGAGTAGTTGGAGACTTACCATCTCCCGCATAGCCAGTATATTCAACAACAAGGAGCGAGTACCCCGCAGCGTTCGCAACCATACGATATGCCTCGCGGTCACATGCCCTACCGCCGTTGCCGTGATAGAAAACCATGAGATTCGTTGATGTACCATGTTGAAGAAAATATCCGCGGGTCCCTTCCATATCAACAATCGCCGCAGGAGCGAGCTCTGGGCAGTTTGCAAATGGGGTCTGGTCGGGGAAAAACAACATCTTGTCCTGACGTAAATAGAGCACGACTCCAAGTCCAAGATAGGTGAACAATACGACGCGCAGGAACGCAAAACCAATTCCCCTTTTCGTCATCTTTGGAAAAATCTGCATGGAGTTTTAGAGTCCTGTTCGAGACAAGAGTGTCTTAATCGTCTTTAAGACTATCTTGATGTCGAGTGCGAGCGAGCGATTCTTGAGATAGTAGAGGTCATAGGAAAGTTTATTGCGGGTTTCGATGACATCAGCTGCATGGTGGGGATGCTTCATGTGATGCACCTGTGCCCAGCCAGAGAGTCCTGGGGTTAAGAGATGACGCATATTATAGTAGGGTATTTGCTCAGTATAGATTTTTACCAATTCAGGTATTTCCGGGCGTGGGCCAATAAGCGAAAGCTCACCCAAAAGCACATTCCATAACTGTGGTAATTCGTCGAGACGAGACTTTCGTAAAAATTTTCCAAATGGTGTCACTCGGTGTCCATTTGGGTCATCCTTGGTTGTCATGGTGCGAAGCTTCAGTATCTTGATTGGCCTATTTCCCCTCCCAACTCGTTCTTGGCGAAAAAAGATTGGCCCTGGCATGGTCATTGTTGAGATAATTGCGACAAAGGGAAGAATAATAATTGTTGGAATAAGAAGGAAAAGTGAGAGTGTAACATCCATTGTCCGCTTCCACACGTCGTAGCCAAAATGAGCTCGCGATGAAACATTTTCAAGAAACCAACTGTAGCCAACCAACGAGAGTGGAATACGATCAAAAATATCTTCATAGATACGATATTGATCGACAAAACGCACGTGCGAAAATATCAGATTGTAGAGCTTGGATAGAATCGGGGCAACTTTCTCATTTTTTATATCTACAACGATAAGACTAATTTCTTCACTATAGATACGACTCAGTACCTCGTCTTTAAAATCGATGCCGTCGAGTTTTTCAAGATCAACCCAAGTGAGAAATTTCATTGGGTAAAATGGACTGTCGTTGACTGCACGGTAGAGTTCATGAGTTTCATCGCCTGAGCCAATCAGCGCAGCGTGTTCCTTAGTCCGCAACTTAAGAAACTGCACTCCAAATACTCTCCAACAAGAAATGAAAACCAGAGAAACTGCAAGGTAGAGAAATAACATTGTCTTCGGCGCTATACCAAATGCAGGTATGAAATAGAAGAACAGTACTGCGATGCCGCTATTGACTGCTTGCGCGTTCAAAATTACTGCAGGAATACGAGATTTAAACACCACAGTATGTGGCTCGTAGAGATTCGCGATATAAAAGACAAGCACCCAAACAACAAAAAGATATGAGAAGGGCTCAGCATGAAGCCAAAACAGCTCCTGACTTGGTAGCTCCAGATAACGGAGACAAAGAGTAACCCACAGCGACAGAAAGAGTGCAACTAAATCACCAAGGAAAATCAGGAGTAACTGTGGTGATGGCATTTTTCTCATATAGAAACGATAACAAAATAGGCACCCAAAAGGAAGCGAGACGACTTTGGGGAAGATGGTATAGTTATAAGCGTTATATGGATGAAAACAAGAAAAGACTGAAGATTCTTTACCTTATCACCAAATCGAACTTCGGCGGTGCCCAGCGCTATGTTTATGACCTCGCCATAAAAGCCAAGGATGCGGGACACGATGTTGTTGTAGGATTTGGTGGAGAAGGTACACTCGCAACAAAACTGACTGAGGCAGGTGTTGCAACCACAAACCTCTCTGGACTTGCGCGCGACATTGACCCACTCCGTGATTTTCGTACCTTTCTACGACTGTTGCGCATACTCGTACAAGAATCTCCTGATGTTGTGCACCTCAATAGTTCGAAAATAGGAGGACTGGGAGGGGCGGCGGCGCGCATCGAAAATGGCCGCATTCACCTCACGCGCTTGTTTGGTGGACAGCGTAACCCGATACGTATTATTTTCACTGGTCACGGCTGGGCACTCAATGAAGAGCGCCCTGACTGGCAACGTTTTTTAGTCGGTACAGGTCACTTCGCGACAATCATGCTTGCACACCGCACCGTCGCAGTATCAGAGCGAACCCAAGAAGAAGTATCTGTACTTCCCTTTGCCTCGCAGAGTATGACCGTTATCTATAATGGCATAGGTAAACTCAAATTACTTTCAAAGACTGTTGCTCGCGAAGCATTATTGGGGAATGCTGCGCAGAAAATCCTTGAAACAAATCCACTTGTCATTGGTACTATTTCAGAATTACATAAAAATAAGGGACTATCCTATGCACTCGAAGGTCTAGCGCAACTAAAAAAACAGACAACCCAACCTTTTATTTTTATTGTGATTGGTGAAGGAGAAGAACGCGCACGACTAGAGGCGCAGCGTGATGCACTCGGACTTACCGATGTGGTCTATTTTGTCGGTTTTAAAACTGACGCAAGTGAATTGTTGTCCGCATTCGACATATTTTTACTTACCTCTACGAAAGAGGGCTTTCCTTACGCAATACTTGAGGCTGGCAATGCTGGTCTCCCTGTTGTGGCGACCGCAGTTGGTGGCATCCCTGAGGTTATTGATGACATGAGCTCAGGAATCCTGATTCAGTCTAAGAATTCTGGCGAAGTAGCTCGTGCGCTTTCCTACCTCATCGAACACAAGGAGCGACGTGAGGAATTTGGTAAGGCAATCAAAGAGCGAATTGAAGGACGATTTAATATTGATACGATGGTCGAAGAGACACTCGCTCTTTATCGAGCGTAACCTCACTTGGCAAAACGAAGTGTTGCGCTGATAACCCCGTCGGTTGTGTTTGCAATTTCATTTCCCTGAGGACCTATGATGCTCGACATCCCTCCCTTATTTGCGCGTAACAAGTATGCATTGTGCTCGATTGCCCGCATGCGTGCCATAACTTGGTGCATCGGAGCAGCATATCTGCCCTCAAAAACACTATCATTGGAAGGAGCGAGGATGAGTAAACTATTCCCGATAGGTATATTTGTATTGGCGACTTCAGAACAAACGAGACCACTGGAAATAATTCCTCCCACCACAAAACTCTGGTTTATTTTTCCAGCAGTTAAGTCAACGGGAAGAGGGATTCTCATCCCAAGTGGAGAAAACTCAGTAAACGGGACAAGTGCGCGTTTATTATAATAACCAATAATTTCTCCATCCTCTATGAGTACAATTGAATTATGTCGAGCACGTTCACGAGTTGTGTGCATTCCAACTGCGAGCAATGAGGAAGGGTGGAGTCGCGAAAGCGAGAGAAGATCATCGTAGAGCGCGTCACGATTGGGGAAATTCACAAAGGTATTTTTTGTCAGTGAATTATCCCTTTCATCTATCTCAAAATATGGAAACACATTTTCAGGAAAAAGGATGAGGTTTGGTTCTTTGAGGAAAGCAATAATGAGTTTTTTTCGATAGGAGCGATACCCTGCCTCTGAAACGCTTGCTTCGGTAGAGAGCGTACTTCCGATTACTGCTACAGTCAGGGTTTTTTCTCCATTCTGTTTCAATCGCTCTTCAACTACTCCAAGACAAAAAATTATTATGAGCAGCGTACAGAGCCAAAATAGTGGAGTTTGATAAAATTTCTTATTGCTCTCTCTGTGTGGACGAAGAAGCATTATGGCAAGTACTGCGTTTGTCACCATGACGATAAATGACAGAACGTAGACGCTACCAAATGCTGCAGCGTGACTGAGATAAGGCATGTCGACAAGAGAATACCCCACAACACCAGTACTGTTCCCCCACATGCCAAAGGTGGCGAACGACCACTCAAGTAATACCCAAATACATGCGACAAGAATTGGCCCAACTTTTTTCTGAAATAATGTACGCGTCAGCGGAACAAATGGTAAAAAAAACACCGTGTGCCACAGAATTGCAATAACCATTCCTGCAGTAAATTGAATATTCTCATGCAGATATCTACTGAGTTGGTGTGTTCCTGCCCACCACGCTCCTTCGATGTGCATAAGTGGATATACAGCAAAAAACATGTAGAGAAAAAATACTGAAGCCGTAGCTAAATATATTTTTGTCTTTGAGACATTTTTATTCGATAAAAAAAGCAGGAGTGGGATAAATGCGACCCATATAAGAAATGTGAAACCAACCCATGGAAGCGCAAGGGAGAGCAGGACAGCAGTCAGTGCTGGGAATACCAATGAGTCGCTGTATCGAAGTAAGTTCATGTGTTATCAAATTGTGAGCGATTTTTTGTCAGTTCAGAATAGCTCATTTCTAGAGTAGAACTTCCCTTTCCCTTCTATTATAACTTTATTTCACATCTACAATAATGACATCGTTCACGTTTTGCATCGCCTGAATTGTACGTCCATACGAGTCAATAACACTTGATATCCCGCCCCTTGTTGAACGAAACATGTAGGCACCTGATTCGAGCGCTCGGATACGCGCATTTCTATCATGGAGTAATATCACCTCATGACCATTGAGCGCAGAATCATTTGAGGGAGAAATGATAAAGCGTGTTCCATTCGAAGGAAAAGAGAAATAATCAATTTCTGAACAAATTGCTGCATCGAATTTCTCTCCATTAATAATGAGCGTTTGCTCTGGTTCTCCCTTACGAATATGTTCGAATAGTGATAATTTTAGCCCAAATGGCGCATACTCGGTGAACGGAACGGGGTAGCGTTTATGATAGACCCCCACGACTTCCCCATTTTTATAGAGGAGAATGCTGTTATATGTACTATTTTCATTTTGGGTATGGGTTGGTACGACAAAGGTTACGAGCGGATATTGTTTTGTCATTAAAACAAAATTCGCGAGAAGTTCATGTGCGTTTTGAAGCATGATTATTGGATGCTCAACAATATTGTTTGTTTGTTCATCGATAATGAAATACGGGAATACATTTTCTGGCAGTACAATAATATTTGGCGTATGGGTAATCGCGCGCATCATCAGCTCATGATAAAGCCAATACGACTCAGCGCTGATGCTTTTTTCCGTCTGAAGAGTTGATGCAATAACAGCTACTCGCATTGGCGTGACCGGCGGTGTGCCTGACAACTCCCTCACAACTCCAAACAAAAATACTGAAACAAAGAACAGCATCACTATGAGCGTTTCCCCTGCTACCCATTTCGATAAGGACAATTGCTGACGAATTCGCATCAACGTCTTTTCTTTTTCAGCGAGCACGTAGTGGGTGAGCGCAGCAAGACTCGCACAACTCAGCACCGCAACAAAAGAAAGCCCAAATATGCTTGCCACAGCAGCAATATGTTTCAAATATGTTGTTTCAATTAGTCCATACCCCGCTGTTCCAAATGTGTACCCGCCAAAGTATGTCTCGGTGCGAAGATATTCAGTAAGTGACCAGAGTAAGGCAAAGAGTAGCGGCGAGAATTTCCCTATTCGTCCCCTCACTCGGGCATGTATGAGCACTGGCAATACATAAAACAACGCTGCTCCTACCGCAATTGCGAAGATGCCAATGGGATAGGCGACCATGCTTGGTAATCCCAATATAGTACTTCCATTCGTCCACCATGTTCCTGCGAGACGAAAAAATGGTGCGCCTTCTGCGAAACAATACGGGACCGTTGTAAGAAGTGTTCCAATGATGAGATTCCTCGTACGCTTAGTTTCAATGACGAAGAGAAAATATGGCAGTAGTGCAACAAGGAGCAGCTGCCAGAAATTAAATATCGGAGTTGAAAGCACCAACATGACCCCCGAACATAAGGGAAAAAGATAAGACTTAAAGTGCTGCACATTCATAGCGATAGTTTAAATACCAAGAAACTCATTCTTCATCCGACCAGGATGAGAGACTCGAGCGTAATTCTTCATTCCCATCAATATTCCAATTCCCGCGAACTCGGTTACAAGATGTGAACCGCCATAACTCATAAATGGTAAAGTCTGACCAGTAACAGGAAGCAGTCCCATATTCATGCCAATGTGAATAGAAAGCTGTGTCATGAGAAATATTGCAAAGCCGAGTGCAAAAAGTGTCTCAAAGTTTGTCGCTCCAAGTGCAGCGTTCGCGAGTACCCTCCAAATGATTACTCCATAACAAAGCAGTAGCAGTAGTACTCCGACAAACCCCCACTCTTCAGCAAAAGATGCAAAGATAAAGTCTGTTTGATGTTCAGGCAAAAACTTCAGCCGAGACTGTGTGCCAAATCCAATTCCCTTACCCAAGAGTTCCCCAGAGCCGACTGCTATTGTTGACTGGTACGCATTATATCCAGCACCACGAATATCAGTGAGTGGGTGTAAGAATGTTTTAATTCGTGCCTGCTGGTACGGTTGAAGAACAAAAAGCCACATTGCGAGAAAGGCAATGATACCAACTCCAAACACGATGAGAAGATGTTTTTTTGAAATACCTGAAACGATAGTCATTCCGAACCAGATTGCAAAGAGAATAATTGCTGAACCAAAGTCTGGTTGAACGAGGACTAGGAGAAATGGTACCAGCGCATAGAGTCCCGAGACAAAAATGTGCTTAAAATGCGCAATCTCAATATGTCTACGAGAAAAATACTTGGCAAGGATAAGTACGAGTACGACCTTCATGGGGTCTGCGGGTTGAATCGCAATAAACCCGAGATCAAACCATCCCCGCGCCCCCTTGAATACACTCCCGACTAAAAATAACATAAGGAGTGCAGCACAAAAGGCTAAAAAAATTCCGAGAATAATATTTGTGCGCCGCAACGCACGAATATCGAATAATGATATTCCTATCGCAAAGAGAAATGAAAATGCTATCCAAAATAATTGCTTTTCAAAATAATTATTCTGTCCGATAAATGCATACATCGAAATCAACCCAGCCGAAAGTACTGGGATGGTAGCCAAGAGTAGAGTCCAATCAAGGTGTTTGAAGCGTTGGAATAACATTATTGATGCGGGGAATTATCTCGATGATTGATGGACTTTTTTTACAAATAGAAGTTGATATTTTTTTATAGACAGTCGATAATTCGGCACCCGAAGCTGCCTGATAAAATTGCTCAGGTTTAGTTGCCATGTCTTGGAGTAGTTTGACATTGAGGTCTGACCCCAACCCTATCGTGTATATTGAAATATCTTGTGCTTTTGCGGTTTGAGCCACCTGGAGAGCCATTTCACTTGCATACGTACTGTTATTCTTGTTGCCGAGGTCTAATGGTCTCGTTGGGATTCCATCGGTGAGCATAACAACAATTGGTCGCGAATCTCCTCGGTGGCGCTGAGTAGCAAGTTCATCTACTGCACGACGTAACCCGTCCGCGATGTTTGTAAACTGCAATCCCCCATCAGTTTTAATATCGGTAGCGACAATTGCTTGCTTGAGTCGAACTTTACTACTCGTAAGAGTTTGGTCAGGGGGGTTTGATGCTTCCGTCGCAAACGTCACAATTGCTGCCTGATCTTGAGTTGATAGACGATCAATAAATTCTGCTGCAGCTGATTTTGCTTGACCAATCTTATCTTCCTCGCGCATCGAGCCAGACCTATCAATAACAAGCACGACATCGACTGGTGCGTCGCATGACTCTGTCTCCGCAACATAGTCAAATGCGGACGGCCACGTGAATATAATGCTCTCCTCTCCTCCTCCGTCAATTTTTTCAACTGTCGTATTAGAAACACCAATAGGATTATTTTTGCTGTCATAAATCACTGCTGAGACATCCACATAGCGGAACAAATCTGGGGTCAAATTTTTTATCAGCGCGGTGAGCTTTGGCTTTTGGTCGGCGCTTTGAAGATTCTTATCGCTTATTGCAAACAGCGTTGGAGATTTTGTCGTGCTCACCCAGTCATAGTCCTGATGAATTTCGATACTTCCATTTTTTGCGACTTTATCCCCAGTGAGCAATCCGCCTGAAAATAATATGAATCGCTCTGATGGTCGAGCATACCCTGCTGATTCACGAGATGCGACCACAACACCAGATTCATCATAAAGCCTTGTCGTGTAGTTGAACCTTTGAATTCCTATTTCGAAGTTTGGATTCTCAACATAAGCCACAACATCATAATCACCAGAGCGGATTGGGAAGACTTTCGTCCATAGCACCTTGAGGTCTTTCGCTTCATTTTTGCAGAATATGCTGCAAGGCCCCCCACAGTCTATGCCATGTTCCTCTTGATTTTGCTTCCCATCAGTACAGGAAGGTATTTCGCGATGGATATACGCGTATGGAAAAACTACGGTAACAAGGAAAAAGGCGAGGATAATTCCAACAATAGAAAGCCTGCGACGTATTGCCCACATATATGTTCAGCATAGCAAAAAAGTAACTTGGGCGCGAGAATTACTGCTCGCTAATTGCCACGACCGTGGGAGCCTCAAGTCTGAGATAATCGTTCGCGCTCATCGCAATAGAGACCCTTCTGTCGCCTGCATTAAAAATCACTTTTTCATTTGCAAATATGGCTTTATCTGCAAACGCAGAAAGTTGGAATAAACTCCCCCATGGAGGTACTCCGCCAGAAAGAACTCCTCCGGTAATTTCTCCGACCTCACGTTCAGTAGCAAATCGGACATCGGTGTATCCTGTCTCGGCGCGCAACTTTTGTTTATCAAACTCTGAATTGCCAGGAACAACAATCATGATATATTGTCGCCCTCGGCCTGAGCGCTTTCCTTTGACGATCAGTGACTTCATTCCTTGTGCTATGGTATATCCCGTACGAACACGGACTGCCTCTTCACTCGTGCGCACCGGCTGATGTATTAACTGTTCAAACCACACTCCATTATCCTTGAGTATGGTTGTGATTTTTTCTACCATGGGATGGAATGGTTCATTTATGTTGAGTTACTTCTTTTGCCCTGAAATAGAGTGGGGCTGAAGCCAATTTTCCCTTTTAATTCCTGCGCCAAAGGGTATGGATGCGGATACTCCCACGCGACATTATAAAGTGTTGCACTCTCCACAATAATATCGTAGCAAGTTGCGTATCCCTTATCTGGACAATGGAGCACTGATGAGTTTTTTACTAAGTATTGCCTATCAACGGCGTGCTCTGGGAAATAGTGTTCTCTTCCAACCAAAAGCACATCGTCGCTTTCCCCTATAATTTTTCCTGCATAGATAATCTGCATGGAGAAATTATAGCAAAAATGTTCGGCGCCAAGTTGCGCCTAAGAGCTCCTTGCCACAAGGCGAAGTGCCAGATTCGCGCGCATGATTAAGAAAAGAGACAACATCAGCGAGAAAAAAATGAACAGTGAGAAATACAACATATTGTTATTGTAAAAATAGCTTTGCAAGGCAAATGCCCCAAATACCCCATACGCGAGCGCCCCGAGAATAAACCCGACTCCAGGAAGCGTTGTCGAGAGACGCTCAGGGTCGTCTGTTTCAAAATTTGGATACAGCGCACCCAAAGAAAGGCCGAAGGAAGTGAGGAAAAATGTCCCAAGCAAGACCGCAAAAAAAATAGGCAATCCAAGTGGAAGGAGTAGTCCTTTGGTCCACGCATTCCAGAGTATAAACAATACTGCTATCAATGAAAATAATACCGTAAAGAAGAGCAGTTTTGCCGCAAATACATTACCTTGATTGAGTGGGGCAGTACGAACCGCCCAGGTATTTTTTTGTTCTGCGGAAAATGAAGGGAAAGCAAAGCGGAGCACAAGCATTGCAACAAAATAGAGGATGACCGCAAACTGCAGCGAACTCACGGACACAGGAATGAGCGTATCAGGAATCCGCTCTCCTGAGAGACCGTGAGCGAGCACACGACTCGATGCGCTTTGAATAATCCAAATAAATACAATAAACAGCACCCAAAGCATGCCACGCACATTGCGAAAAAAAGTAATGCACTCTTTTCTGAGCATCGCCTGAAGTGGCGTTCTTGCTGTGCGCATAAGTGAATCCAGAGCATGGAGAGAGGTCCCTCCTGTATCCCCTCTTTTACGCATCATTCCCTCCTGTGCTTTTTGCCACAACCCGAGATACTCGCTTTTGAGCAGTGCGAAACTCACCAAGAACAACCCAAGCAAGAGCGCGGTATATCCAAGTGCGAATATTGCATGCTTATAGTCACGAAGCTCGGAGTAAAAAATAGTCAACGCAGAAAAATGTGACGGAAAGAGTCTAAACTGATGTAAAATTGGGGTCAAATCAGGCAGCTCAGCGCTGAGGAGTCGTGCCTGAAAGAATGTAACCAAATCAAGTGAACGAAAATTTTCCCAAACCAAGATAAGAAGCAGCATGCCGAAAACAATTGTGCCAACTATTGAATGGCGGAGTGAAAATTTCCCAAATGCATCGAGAATATCGGAAATAAGTAATACCGTCACAATAGCAAATACATTTGCAGCGGCAATCATTACAATACTCGAAAGCACTCCGAGACAAAGACCTAAGAGTGATAGTCCTGACACTTGTGCGAGTGCAATGAGTGCGGGCAAGATAATCGCCAACAGTGGCCAGAGTGAGGACAAAAACATTCTTGCAAAAACAAGCCCAAGCCGAAGTTGAAAACGCGGAGAGGCAATGATTATGGTGTCATCAGAAGCACGAAAGAGCGAAAAGAGCATACTCAAGAGCGCACTAATATAAACCAGTGCAAATGAGACAAGAAAAAATAACTCAACAATATAAATAGTGAGCGCTTCCTTAAAATAGAAATCTTTCGCAATGTACGAAAAGCCATAATAAAACGACCCATATACGACCGCAATAAGGAATCCGAAAGCTGCTAAAAACCCCAAAACAGTAAGGACTTTTGCTCCGCGATTCTTTTCGAAAAAGCGAAACAGTGAGCGTATCTGGTAGCGAAACAGCAGTTGGTACATGATGTTATTTTTTCGTAAGTGCAGTGTATACAGACTCGAGATTCGCTGCACTTCCGAGCTTTGCCTTTTCGCGCAGAATCTCAAGTGTTCCTTCGGCAAGTAGATTTCCTTCACGCATGACTCCAATTCTTGAAGCAATTTCCTGCGCGACCGAAAGTGTGTGGGTGACGAGTAGCACTGCTCCACCACGCTCTTTAAATTGTACGAATTGTTTTTTTGCAATTGCTGCAGATTCTGGATCAAGCCCAACAATTGGTTCATCGACCAAGAGGAGCTTTGGGTTGTGCAGTAATGCCGCGATGATACTAAACTTTTGCTTATTGCCGCGCGAATAATTTTCAAAGTATTCATCCTTAATTTCTTCAAGTGAAAAAACTGGCAGTAGTTCTTCTATCCTTTTTTCACGTTCTCTACTCGTCATCCCATACAATGCCCCAGTAAAATGGAGAAATTCTTCTCCGGTCACCGAGCTCCAAATCGATGGTTCGTCAGGAATGTAGCCAATCACGGACTTCGTCTCGACGGGAAATTGGGTGATATCCTTTCCTGCAACGGTAATGTTTCCTTCGTCGATAGCGAGTAACCCAACAATCGAGCGCACGATGGTAGTCTTCCCTGAGCTATTTGGGCCTATGAGGGAATATATCTCCCCTTCTTTAATTTCAAAAGAAATTTCATCGACTGCGATCTTCGTATCAAATTTTTTTGTAAATTGCGTTACGTTCAGCATCAAAACATTGTAACATGCGCAGATTATGGCTCAACATAGCCATGCATCAAAACAACTCCAGTTTGAGTTTATTGGAATATGTCGCGGAATGATTTTTGCGGAAGATGACATACTCAAATGCAAAGTGAGGGGCCAATGTTTCTGGTGGCACAAAAAATAGGCAGGTTGCAAGCATGTCGGAGAGGAGTGTAGTGTCCGCTATCACCCAAGTTGCCAGAATTTCGGTTGGGGAAGTAAGCGTATCGGGGTCAATAATATGAGTAAAATTTCCCCACCTGCGACGATTTCCCGCGGAGCCACAAATACTCTCATTGCCGAGAGAGACAACCCCGATGACCTTGCGAGTGTCGAGTGGATGCTCAAGGCCTATACGAGCCTTCTCCCCCTCACTACTACGATGGATGACGTCTCCACCCGCATCAATCATAAATGACGTGTACCCCTCATCGAGAAGCAGGCGTCCGATAATGTCGATAAGATAACCTTTTCCCGCAGCGCCGACATCGAGGAGCGACGGCTGTTTGAGGATGAGGTTCGTTCCATCAAAGTGGAGCACTTCATCCCATGTGGGAGGAATATGTAGCTCCTTGGGAACGAGTGAGTAATCTTTGTCATATCCCGCTTCCACCATAACGCTACCAATCAAGGGGGTCACCTTCCCTTTTGTGATTTCGTAAACACGCTCATAAAGAAAAAGGAGTGCGGGTCCATCAGCGGGAAGTTTGTATACACCCGCCTCTCTTGCCATCTCTGCAATGAGTGAGTCATCGCGAAAGCGTGAATAGTGCATATCAAAGAGCGCAATCCGACTCTTGATTTTTTCTTCGAGATACGAAAATGCCGAGGAAGTAACCTCCTCGACCAATCGGATTTGCCAATGCGTACCAATCGCTTCGAAAGCAAATGTGGTACCAGCCATACTATGACTTTGCCTCAACTTTAATCTTATCGAGTGCTGCGTTAAAACCTCCTCCAGTGAGCGATGAGCCAGAAACAACAGTGAGTTTCACCTCGTCGATATTCTTACCCGTAACGAATTCTTTATAGCCACCGATGAACTCTGCTTGTTTCTTTTTTGTGATTGAATTTTCTCCAGTCCCCACTACTGTTGAATCAACAATGACGTCATTCTTGAGTGTAAGGGTCACATTCACGGTCTCTCTGCCCGAAGGAGCGCGGTACTCGCCCACTGCAGTATAACTGCCATCTTTGTACTTTGACGTAATGGGGGCAGGAGCTCTGGCAACATTCGTATCAGTAGGAGTAGTGGGAACTTGTGAGACTGCTGCTTGTTGGTCATTCCCTGAATTGAGTGCAAATGCACCACCAGCAAGGCCAAGGGCGACAACCGCTATGATAGCGAGATAAGTTTTAGTATTCATATAGTACTTTCTAACTAAGTAATGAGATTATGCATCAATAATAGTAAATTATTCCCTATATGGAAATACGTACCGAGCGGTAACTTTGGTGCAAAAGAAAACCGCCCGTGAGATTCATCACAAGACGGTTGGTCGGGGTGGAAGGATTTTAACCTCCGACCTCTGTGTACTTACTGTTCCCATCCTTCCTCCGTCTTGTCGACGGCAGTTTCATTGGTACGCCGAAGCGACCAACGACAAGGGTTTCGGCTGTGCTCGTTGTGGCTGTCCACTCACGAACCATAGACCACAGTAAAACTCAGCGCGCTAACAGGCTGCGCTACACCCCGACAGAAAGGAACGGAAATCGAATATGATTTGGAGAAGGCAATGGGGTTCGAACCCATGACCTCTTAGGTTTTTAGGCCTTCGCGCTCTACCGGCTGAGCTATGCCCTCCTTGATCACAATCGAGAAACTAACAAGTGTCCTTTGTGGGGTCAGCTGGGCTCGAACCAGCAACCCCCTAGATGTCAACCAGGTGCTCTACCACTTTCGGAGCTATGACCCCACAAAGAACACTCTAAATCAAAAATACCCTTTTGCAGGCACGGTAGGAATCGAACCCACGACCGTCGGATTTGGAATCCGCTGCTCTACCGGACTGAGCTACGCACCTACAAAAAGATACTCTCTCAAAAAAAAGAACAACTGAGTTGTTTACTCATTTCTTCCGACGTACAAAAGTACAATCGCCAAAAATCAACAAAAAACTCCTCCGGATTTTTTAAGTACTTTTTGAATGAAATGCGAAGGTTTGGACTGACGAAGTGTTTGGGTTGCTGTGCAAGTGCACTGCTCCCAAACCTGAGGCAGGAAAACCGAGCAGGTCATCAAAAATACTTAAAAAACGATGCGTGCAGTTATCGTGGCAGCTACCTACTCTCCCCACTTTGTTGTGAGTACCATCGGCGCAACCGCATTTTACTTCCGGGTTCGGAATGGGACCGGGTAGTTCCACAGCGCCAAGCCACCACTATAACTATCTACATCATTTTTGATTTCGCACATTCAGGATTTTGTTTTGGTGAGTAAATTATTTTAGATGAAGCGCGAGGCGCCAAGGAGCAATCTTGCCAAGCTGTACTCATGGTACAGCGCGGTAAGTTGCGACGATGGCAACAAAGCGATTCGCTAAAATTATTTACTCACAGTAAAAAGGTATGATCATCGAACAACAAACACAATACACAGTCTGTAGATCGTAGACAATAGACTGTAGAAAATTCAAAATTAATGAATCTACTACGTTCTACATACTACCAACTACTAACTAATCCAATGTTGCTGTTGATTTTTCTTTGAACCCTCGCATAACTCCCGAAGTTTATGCGTCGGCGAAAATCGCAATTCAATAAATTGAATTTTGATTTTCTGGGTTCCCAATAGTGTCGACAAATTAGTACTTCTCGCCTGAACACATTACTGTGCGTACAGCTAAAGCCTATCACGTAGTCATCTCCTACGAGTCTTAACGATTCCTTATCTTAGAGTTGGTTTCGCGCTTAGATGCTTTCAGCGCTTATCCATTCCCGACATAGCTACCCTGCGGGTGCCTTTGGCAAGACAGCAGGTAGACCAGAGGTCAGTTCACTTCGGTCCTCTCGTCGTGTATACGGACTTTCATCGAAATCGATGAAATTCAACCCCCTATTTCTAGGAGCACAGACTATATCTTCACCCTCTCTTTTGAGGTGGGGTGTTGGCGTGTTACCTATATGCGCCTGTCCTCGAATATTCATCGAGCACTTTCCAGCGACACACAAGTCCTTTCCACATAAATGTGGAAATGAGTCGTTACGGGGTCAAACCAACAATAATTGTTGATCGACTTCCCACGGTATTATCTTACTACGTCTAGCGAGGAAGAAAATCAAATTCACATTTGAGTTTCGACCGAGCGACGACATAGCAAAGGTTTTTAACCTTTACAGCATTTCTGGTCCTCAAGCGAGTTCGCGTGTGTCGGACCGACAGGCACGCAACCTCTTAAACCAGAAACCATATGAAGACTTCACCGTTATAGCCAAGTTGTCATCACAAATTACTTTGTGAAGTAGCAGAAGCCCATTCGGGCCTACTAGAAGCAAATCTCTTCAAGAATCTACGCCTGCAGTAGATAGGAGACCGACCTGTCTCACGACGGTCTGAACCCAGCT
>JAYSWT010000463.1:0-1048 GCA_043717905.1 bacterium
ACGGTGGCCATCATATCTGTGCTGCGTGACGGGACCATCACCGGGTTGGCTCGATAGCAAACGAGGACGACGACACGCTGCGCCGATTCGAGCTTTTTCTCATCCAAGGACACCTCGCACATCCGTACAACCAGAGGATGCTCTCTCCCATCAGTTCGCAGACCATCATGCCGCGGTCTGCGGTTTCCTCATGCCAATGTCGCCTCAACCTGTTCTGACAATGGGCACGACCTTTTGTTCCAGGAGAACTATCACGATTCCATCCTAAATGAAATTATAAATCAATTAATCGAGCCACACACACCTTCACGACTGTTCACTCTTGGGAGGCTCGCACGATCCGTGACGCGTCGTCGATCGTGTAATCAACGCACGAAGAAGATTTCAAAGTGAAATCATCAATGGAAGCTCCTCGATCACCTTTCAAACTCGGCTTTGACCCTCTCCGTTGCCGAGCCAGTCATGTCTACCACCGGCGCCTCGCGGAACTATGAACCCAGAATTCAGGGGTGACTACGTGGAGCAGCCCACCCACCGAAGCCGTATAAATGCTCATTAATGATGACGTCTCAGCGACGTCGAGAGAAGATATTATCATCCGAGACAGCGACAATAGAGGCAAAAGAGATCACCCAATTAGTCTGATAGCTTTATTGCATCACGGATCTCTGCTGATTTTGTCCACTAATTGAGCAGTCACAACATTAAGAAATGTCTATAGAAACACTTCTTAAAATGACGAAATCTATCCCAATTCCGAATAGACAGTTCTCTAGCTGCTTCAGTATTCGTCAAATGATTGACATCGATCAAAGATCCATCACCGAAGCTTGCAAATGATAAGCCTCCATTCAGTTATAACGCTCTCATAATGATGGCTATAAGAAGCAGTGAGCACAAAAGACTGACCTTGAACGGCATCTATGATTTCATCAGGCGGAGCTTCCCGTACTACAAAGACGAAATGATTTTAAATCAATGCATGACTACAAGGCATACTTCAGCATGACAAGTCGCTCGCCCATTGGATGGAGGCCCAGGAAAACAT
>JAYSWT010000464.1:0-1048 GCA_043717905.1 bacterium
GTTCCGGCGACTTGATGCCCCGATCCAACGGACGGCGGGTCTCGCTTAGGGTATTCACCCGATGTAACTTTCAACACCACAAACACACTCAAACTCTCATCACACATACACACACAATTTGTCTGCACAACAATCCGACACTCTACGTGTACCACACAACGCTCATTACACTCACAAACAGACACAACCTATTTTGTACAAGGTCCCTTTCGTCGCCTTTTCGGTTGTTCTCCACTATGCGTTTCAAAGAAGATGTACATTTCGTCATTACATCATCACCGCCCTCCACGCTCCGCGCTTACCGGTGGGGGCTATTTGTGGTGACCTCCACCTGCAATCTCACCACCCCCTTTATTTCTCCTCAGAAACAGTTCCCTCCCAGGACGAGGCAGAAAATGAGCGCGCTCCTGAAGTGGGACCTAAGTAAATGGATCGAGAGCAATTTCATATGGCAAGCAGCTGTCTATGCAGAAAATGCCGACGTTAGCGTTATGGCTATCAAGATCAATTCTATGATTTTGATTGAATATCTGAGGCAAAACGTCAATCGATCGAGTCTAGAGAACATGTGCGAAGAGTTCAAATGCATTATAAAGTCTAAAGTGGGATCTGTCGATGACGAACGATCATCTCTGTTAATCTCCACGTATCTATCAAAGTGCGTACTCACTGAAGAGTAATGTCGATATATTGAATGAGATCGCATACAAACCGCACTCTGACGGAGAGCATATCATCGGCGCAGTGCCAAGGACAGTTGACAACGTTTTGATCACTCTCCAAAGAATCATAAACATTCTGCACAGTCTGTTGCTTGAATTCACGAAATATTTCGCATATTCACTGACTACCAAGTTATTGGAAATAGGCCAGAAACCGCATTACGCCATGTGTTCCATCGTTTCCAAGTGGAACTGGATTCAGCCCCTTTATCCAAAGAGTCAAGAGATATCAATTTCTTTAGTGTTAAGTGATAAAAAGATAATCCTTCGATACTTTTCTCATCAAATATTCGGATCAGTGAGAGCCGAAGCGTCCTATATATACA
>JAYSWT010000465.1:0-1047 GCA_043717905.1 bacterium
GACATCAATATCGATGTGCTCATCACCTACACGTCCTTCCTCGACGAGTCTTCAGTGAGCGTCTCTAATTCGCAGGAGAGAGTAGCCAATTTCAAGAAACTGAAATCAGTCGTCAACCACCGGAAACTCAATTCCCGAAGTCGTGTTAACAACATCATCGGGGCTCCTCATATTGATCACTTATATGCTCTTCTGCAAGAATTTCTTTCTCCCGCCAGTGTCGTTGTGGTCCCCAATATAGAAGAGCAACCGGACGGCAACAGCAGGACCCGATGCGGCTGACAAAAATACTTAAATTAATCAAATATGATTAAATCAATAAAAGAATCAATACCTATATACATTGTCTAGCGTTGATATGAGGAGGCCGGTTAATCGATAGCCAGAAGAATATATAAAGGAAGACGTCAGCCATATCCTTCCTCCCTACCAAAAATTTACTTACTAGTTTCTGTGAATAGACTGAGCTCCTACATTTGAGAATAGAAATTGTTGAATTATGCTCCTTGAAGTGCTTTGCGAATTGTACGAACTCAAACAAAAGGACAGCGTTCGTTTCTCCCCCTTTTCGACTTTCAAATGGTCTCTGCTCATCGCTGTGGGTGGATTCGAGGTACATTTTCGTATTCGTCTAAACATGGGGGCATCCTTTTCGTTTGACGGGTCTTTGTGTCGGCATAATACTTTGGTCAAAGAACTGTTGGGTTGGGGCCCCATCACCCCTAACCCTTCATTGGTGCCAAGAGTGGGGTCTGAGCCCCCCCATCTCTTAATTTACAAAATGGCGCGCCAAGATGGCCGCGATATTACAATAATTTTTCCCAACAGTTTGGCAGTCGCTGCAGTGAGTGTTTGCGACGGCGTTTGGTCGTCACTAAGCCCGATACGTTTGAACTACCTTGACGCTTTAATACGTTGGCTTATTGTCCCGAAACGTGGGCTTTTATTCACTCATTTCCTGCCCCAACATGGCCGTTCGTCTACGTTTTCGTCTTTTCGACGTCTGCTCATCGCTATATGTCACTTCAACGGCTGGTTACACGCGTC
>JAYSWT010000466.1:0-1047 GCA_043717905.1 bacterium
AATACGTGAGAACAGGCATTCTATTGTCAATTCCTTCGCCGAGATACGGTCAAGCGCCCATTCGACTTTGAAAGTAACAGCAGATGGGAAAGCTTCGAGAAGTGGGTTTAGCATTTGTCCCTCTCCAATTGATCGCAGGTTTTAGGAAATAAGCAAACTGTAGTATAAATAAAAGTCATAGAAAAATCAGCTTTTTTAGCCTGTTCGTACTATGTCAACTTTATCTTTGAAAATACTTCGTTTCTGTAATCAATTGCAGAGACGAAGTCGATCGTAAATTTCGGCAGCAGCAGACAAGGAGATGCCGTACTGTTTTGCGACTGATCGCCTTCGTCCGATCAGTCTACCGGCAGCAAGGATTGCGGCCTCCGTTTCGGCTGTAGTAGCGTCGCAGATTTGCGTCGAGTTCCTGCCTGCGCGGCGCGGAAATATCTCCGAGTCGCACCTTCTGAACCTCACCGACTCCTTGTCGAGCTGGTAAACATCCTCACGGTAATGAGAGGGTATCAAATCGATGAATGCCATGGATTCCTCGTCAGAGCAGCGGACGGGAGTATCCAGGCTCAAGCAGTGACGTGCATTTGTCAATGCCTGGTAATCTTCAGGGGTGGCTTCTCCTCTTTTTATTTTTGCCTCAATCGAGCGAGTGCCGCCCGATACTAGATTCTTCCGATCTCGAATATAGTGCGCGATCTCACCTCTTATACATGGCACCGCATAGCTCGAAAACTTGTTGCCAGTTTCTAGGTTGAACTTTTCAGCAGCCTTAATTAGGCCGATTGACCCAATTTGAATCAGATCTTCAAATAAAACGCCGCTACTGCGATATCTATTAGCAGCCCTGTAAACCAGCCCCATATTGAGGAGTACTACGTGATTTCGAGCAGTGATCGAATTAGGATAGTTCTTGACTAGTAAGTTCATGACCACCCCCCTAAGCTACTGCCAGCAAAGTAATCGCTCGCCTCAATCATCTCGATCCGCTTCTCGCTTTGGTACTCGATCGGACATACCGGAGTCCAAGCAGCATTACAGGCCATCAGCATA
>JAYSWT010000467.1:0-1047 GCA_043717905.1 bacterium
GCATGGTGGCTATAGCCTAACACCCAAGCAGGGGTTTAAATCGTGGTTTATGTAACCCAGGACTTACCAAGTCACGATTTTGGGAAATTCAGGCACGCGACCCGATTGCAACACCGCACCCTCAGCATCGTAAAAGCGCATTTCACCCTCGAGATTGCAAGTCCAGACTTCTTTAGCGCCTGCCACAATGTACAAACCAATTTTCTCGAGAATTTCTTTGGTGGAGTTGCTTGGGCTGATGATTTCAACACAAATTTCGGGCGAAGTTGGAAAAGGAGTTACGTTTCCAAACTCTGCTCGAAATTCTTTTGAAGTCCAAGCCACATCCGCAACTTTGACTCCTTCGCTTGTGAGAACACTACATTCTGTCGCCACTTGACCTTTTCGTTTCAAAAAATCTCGTAACAATCCAGCAATTTCACTTTGTAAGTAACCATGTACATTCGTCGCTGGACTCATCTCCACTTTCCCCTTTTCGTTCAATTCGATTTTAAACGGTAAATCCTGCAACTCTTTACGCTCGAGCACTTCTTGCCAAGTCATAAGCACCTCCGATACACGCATGATACCGCAAGCAATAAAAAACTCGAGCCTCAGAATATTGAAGCTCGAAAGGAAACAATTGTTCAATCCAGCAAATTCTCGAGCAATTCAGCGTCTTGACTGCTGTGCAGCACTGACTAAATTGTTACCAATCCAAGTTCTTCTTCAATCAAATAAAAAATCTTAAATTTGAAGCCTCGCAATAAACGCGCTCGCACACCACGAACATGTACGACAGGTGCAGCGTCAGGAAACTCGAGAATGAAATCAAGTTCAAGATTCATTGCCTCACGAAATTTCAAAGCGAGATCAACAGTGATGCACTCGAAGTATTCTTCAGCACGAAACATTTGCTCAATTGCGTGTGGATGAAAAGTTCGCTTAAGCGTTCTTGCCACGGTTGAACCATTCATCGCCAGACACGCGTTGTGCCGTACCGTTTTGCAATTCATCAAGACGGGTCAAAGCTTCCTCGAGCATCAAAGCTTCTCGTTCCGTTTCAGT
>JAYSWT010000468.1:0-1047 GCA_043717905.1 bacterium
ATACCGCTCAAATTTAGCGGTGCGGCATTCGCTGGACGTTGCTACCAACGCCGCGCGTAACTCCTCATATGGGGTTTCGGAAGTATTGGCCTTCCGAATGATTTTGGATAATTTACTCAGAATGTGGCTGGGGAGGAGCCGTAATATGTGACCGTACTTTCCCGATGACGAGAGCTCTGGCAGGTCTTTGAAAAAGAACTCCATTGTGTAGAGCCAACCTGCCGATGAGGAGTCGTCGTCGGTAAAATACGTGCACTGTGGTAACGTTTGAGGTGTGTGGGGTGTGTGAGGCGTCTGATGTGTGTGAGACGATGTGGGAGGCGTGTCATCCTTTGTGACTGTGTTGTTGCCGTCGGCGCCCCCAAGTAAACGTGGAAAAAATGTGATACAGCCGTCGGCTGGAATGCGACATGTGGTTAGTGTCCACGCGTCATGTAATATGTGACCATCACATGTCGCATAACAGCCTTCGGTGTCAATGCACCATTTTGTCTTTAAAAAAAGTTTAACGTTTTGTAACGTTGTGGAATCGGCATTAAAGAAATTAAAGCGTGTCAAGGGTGACCGTTCATAAGAATCTGATACGCCGGCGAGTCGACAATAAATGCTAAATACGCTTGCCCGGGTTCTGGAGTCGGATGAAAGTCTGTCGTACTCTGTCGAGGTTAGATCGTCGACGTCGAGCTCCGACATTAGTGATTCCATACTACTGGAGACGGAGCGAAGTATCGAACCAGGAACTTCCGTGTTTTCGTGAGCTTTACTAACCTGGTGGAGCTCCTGAGTCTGAAGTTCGTTTCCGTCGCTGAAGGAAAGACAAGGAGACATTTTAGCACCATGTTTTCCCACGGTGATTGGGGCTGCCCAATCCTCGCATGGATTTGGGGACTGTCGCCCCCAGCAGGCATCGTGGTAGCCAGTAGTCTCGATGTCGGAGCAGGGAGGAGAAATCGGTAATCCATTTTCGTGGTAATTGCAATCATGTTGTCCAGCCGCCTTGATAATAGTAGGCGGGGTCTCATTCGACCCCACCTCCCTCCACTAAAT
>JAYSWT010000469.1:0-1046 GCA_043717905.1 bacterium
AAGGCTCAAAAGCATATTCTCCCGCGTAAAAGAAGCTGTAGTTACGCTGAATAGGCAAACTAAGCGTTTCTCTAACAGTCCTACTCTTATTCAATGGAATGACTCCCCCCACACAACCCATGCGGAAGTTCTTTCCGTCCTTAAGTCTCTGGATATATAACCATGTCAAAGCCAGTCTTCTACGCAATCAAGCACCTACCTTCCGGCCAACTTATGCCCCATACTACAGCAGTTAAGGCTTCCTTGCTTGATCCGGAAGACTGGCACCTCTACCAAAACCCCCGCTTGTGGGGAGTCCTCACTGTCGCCACGTCAACCCTTCGGAGGTATCTCCAAGGCCCCATTCAGCTTTCTTCCCTCACAGGCAATCTCCACCATGTTGGAGGCCTGCGAAAGAAAGAAGACTTCACAGTTGTTATACTCACCCTTACAGAAGAAGGAACCATCTTATGACAGAGAAAAAGCCAAAACCTTGGGAACTCAAGCCAATACTACCAGCGGTGGTTTTCTACCGTTACTCTGACTTCCGTGTGTCAGCAGGATTGGACGAATATGATTGCCCAGTTGGTCCGTCAACAACTAAAATCCAATTGGAAACCTATCGCGTAACAAAGCTCACCCCAACTGGAGTTTGGTTGCAGAACATTGATCGGTTCGTCTCAACTAAAACAGGGAAGAGATTTGCCTGTCCGACAGTTGAAGAAGCAAGAATTTCTTTCACGGCAAGAAAGATCCGGCAGATTGCCATACTATCTACTCAAATATCTCACGCAAAACAAGCCCTTACTCTCCTTGAAAAGGAAACTCTTACATCATGACCAATCTTATCGTCTCCTCCCACCCTCCCACGGAAGAACAGCAAGCCATTCTTGACGCTGGTGCCAACCGCACCGAGTCCGTCATGGTTAATGCCTATGCTGGCACAGGTAAAACCACCACCATGGTCATGCTGAGCAAGGTCTTCCCTGCTTCCGAGCCTGTCATGGCTCTCGCCTTCAACAAGACAATCAAGGACACTTTGGAGAAAGTCCTTCCAAGCCACTTCT
>JAYSWT010000470.1:0-1046 GCA_043717905.1 bacterium
ATTCTGGTCCAGAGTACCGAAGAATTTAGACGTAGAAGATTGTTGGATTTGGGAAGGGAGTTTCTCTACTAGTGGATACGGTCAAATTTGGTCGGAGGACTTAAAGAGGACACTCCGCGCCCATCGCGTGGGTTGGGAAATAGTAAATGGTCCGATACTATCGGACCATTGCGTTTGTCATCATTGTGACAACACAAAGTGTGTTAATCCAAACCACTTATTTTTAGGTACGTTGGCAGAGAACTCGGCGGATATGGTTAGAAAAGGTAGACAGAACACCGCACGTGGCGATAGAAATGGTACACGAACCAAGCCAGAGGCTTTAGTTCGCGGTATTAACCACCATAGAGCAAAACTTAATGATGCGGAGGTTGTGGTTGTGAGGAATAGGCGCTCTACAGGAGAGAAACTTAGTTGTATTTTGCAGCCGATCACGAGAAATATTTCACAAAGAAAATTGAATGTATTCGAGACTGTACTGCCGACGCACCATCGCCAATCATCGAGGACCGGACCGTCAAAGAACCGCTGTCCGTTCTCAGGCCGACCACCATGGAAGAAGTAGCCTACATAATAAAGAAGTCATCCGCAAAGCAGTGCAACTGGATCCGGTTCCGACCTGGTTGATAAAAGAGGCTAGTGACGTCATCGCGCCTGTCATTGCTCGCCTGTGTAATGCTTCATTCCAGCAGGCGAGGTTGCCTGAACGTTGCAAGAAGGCGATCATCCGTCCTCTGTTAAAAAAACTGAATTTCGACCCGCATGATCCAAGCTCATTCCGACCAATCTCCAACCTCAGTTTCATCTCTAAGTTTGTCGAGAAAGTCGTCGATGTCAGAATTGCTGAACATATTAACAAGCACCATGCAGCTGCTTCAAGTTTTTCAGTCCGCCTACCGTCCGTTCCATTCGACAGAAACTGCTGCCGTATGCATCACGAACACTATGATCGACTGCGGTCATGTCGGAGCACTGTCGCTGTTGGATCTGTCGGCTGCCTTCGACACAGTCGATCACACCATTCTGGCTGATGTATTAACTAAACG
>JAYSWT010000048.1:0-2151 GCA_043717905.1 bacterium
CGGAGAATACCTTCTGTATATCTTCTTCTTGGTGTGGTTGGTAGTACGCATAAGCACCACGCACAAACCGATCCTCTTTCCAGTAATGTCTTACCATCTTCTCAGGCTCTATCCCTTTCGTGTCCATTTCTTTTGGAAGGGCCCGTTTCAATTCGCTCCAAATAGCAGCCATGCTCATGTTCGCGAGCTTATCGGCCCGCTCCCCGACTGCATACACCGTAAGCGCCCCACGCTTCCCTTTTTGTGACTGAGTGGTGTGGAATACATACTGCGCAAGCCCGTTCGAGAATTCGGCAAAATTCTCCCTTCCCCAGAACCTCACTGGAAACACCAATATTACCTTAATAATGTCCCCATAACGTAGTTTATTTTCGTACGCAACAATTTTGCTTGGAAGTTTGGGGGTACATGAGATCTCTTTAAGCAGTGTCAGGGGTACGGTGATCAAGAGTTTTTTTGCCAGCCAGACACTTCCATTTGCGCACACCACAATAACGCCCGAATCATCTTGCACTACATTTGTCACGACATGCCCGAGGTGGATATTGCGTTTGCCGACCGCACGTGCGATTGCCTCCATCAGTCGACTGTTCCCTCCGACAACATGTAGATCCATGTGCATGGTTTTTCCGCCGAAGAAATGTTCGTGCACAGGGAGGAGTGTCGTTACTTTGCTGATACTCGCACCGTACTCTGCGCTATAGATATCGTTTGCGATAACAAGCTCTTTTTTTGAGAATGTGCGAGCTAAATAATGCCGCCACGTATTCCGATCGAGTGCATGCAACTCACGTTTTGTTCCATGCTTCGGGAGTACACTGAATACCTTTTTGAGTTTGTGCTCGACTACATCATAGAGCGGTTCCTTGTCACCTGTGCGAGTCGAAATATATTCACTTTCATTATAAGTATGTGCTTCGAGGGGAACGCCAAGTTCTTTTGCAAGAGTGCGCATATGCGTATGATGCATACCAATCCACTCAGCGCCATGCTCACTGACAAGCCCACCACCAAGAGGGACACTCCACACCCTCCCTCCAACACGCTCACGCGCCTCGAGGACTACCACATGTTTTTTCTTCTTTGTCAGCTCATGCGCTGCCGCAAGACCAGAAGCTCCAGCGCCAATGATAAGCACGTCTGCCTCCTTGATCGAGGAATTCTTTGGTTTCATCTGCATCATGACTTATCTGTATAGTATTGAAAAATCGGTCATTGTGCCATGGGCTTCCTTCCAGGTTACCTCTACATGTTCAACGTGCGACAAGACCGAACCCTTTCTGAGCTTTTCAACATACTGCTGAAGTATCTCCTCTTCACCCTCTGCAATAACCTGCACTCTACCGTCTTGGAGATTTTTCACAGTACCAACAAGTCCGAATTTCTTTGCGTGGCGTAAGGCAAAGTCACGGTACATCACCACTTGCACTCGCCCCTCAATGTGGCACTCAATGCGCTTCTTCATGTAAAAACCATAACATGAAAGGGTGCTTTGGTCACAGATAATCCCCTCGCCGCCGCCTCGCGGTTTTTTTATTTTGTGTCCCAAGTCACTAAGCAAATTCAGAGCAAAGCTCCTCATTTCCTAAGTGCTCGTGACCTCGCCTCGCCGTCACTCCAAGTATTCGTGACATGCTCCGGCCGCATTAAAGCGCAGAACGTGCCCCACGGCACGTTCTGAATTTCGCTTAATGCCCCCGCTAGGAATCGAACCTAGATCTAGAACTTAGAAGGTTCTCGTTCTATCCATTGAACTACGGGGACTGTTTCTACAGCTGTAGAATATGGTTACATTATCGCAAAATGTTGCGAATGTCGATGAAATGTTTTATTGTGCAAAGGCAGATGCGATTAGCTGTTTTGGTAGGTATCAAGAAACACGTGTGATTATGCTGATTTGATAGAAAACAAAAGAGATTCGTGATTATGCTGTTTTGGTGGGTATCAAGAAATATGCGCGATTAGCTCAGTTGGTAGAGCAATTCATTTACACTGAAAAGGTCGGAGGTTCGAGTCCTCCATCGCGCACCAGAATTGAACCTAACGGTTCAGAAGAGACGAGGGAATGGGCGTGCCGAAGGCACGCCCATTCTGTTTGCCCTGATTTTGCGGGGGAATTCAAAAATGCAGGCGCGCTTGCGCGCACTGTTT
>JAYSWT010000471.1:0-1045 GCA_043717905.1 bacterium
TCTTTGTTCCCGATCCGTTTAGGGGTTATGTTGCGTTTTTCGTTACTGTAGGGTTCCAATTGACAAGGTAGAATAGGGCTCTATTTCCCAGTCTCCACATTTCTCACCATTTGGGAAAGTGACGTCCCGTCACTGCTATCATTCTTCTTGTATTTCTAATTGGGCTCCGATGCTATATGTTAAGGGGCTTGCTGTTACTTGCGTTATCTACCAGTGAGCCTTTACATTAAACATAAAAATTAGGAGTGAAAGATTTGATAGAAAGAAAGTATACTTAACTACACTACTATACTTTTACAATGATCACACAGATGTAAAGTAAAATGTACATTGTTCCGTTCGTCCTCTGCGTCAGTCTTGGGGTCATCAGTCATCTGTCTCATTGTTGTTGGGACTTTCCTGGGCAGCGGCTCCTTGGGCAGCGGTCCCACACCTCGTGCAGGCCTCCGGGTGTGCTTGTTCACCGAGAACGACACCCAGAGGATCACTGCCCCGAGTATGGTCCGTCCACCATTGAGCGAGCGGCACGAGCCTTGAGTCCTGGGGCGGCCATGGACTTGACTCTGTTGACTCCTCTGTAGGTACGTAGATTGGGCTGATCTGATTGGCCTCTAGTTCTGCTACCCAATCTTCTGTACTGAGAATATCGGGGATGCTTGGGCTGGTTGGAGATGTTGCTAATTGGGGTTCTGTCTTTGTTGGGCTTTCTTGGGATCCTGTGGTTGCACAGTGATATCCTTGACATATCTCTGGGATTCGATCCAACTGTCGTCTTAGGCGATTGATAGCCCGGTTTTGTTTTAGGATCATTTGGTTCTGCTGGTTCATCAGGATTTGTTGTTCCTTCATTTGGGTTTTCCAACTGTTCCGTAGTGCGACAAGGGCTAGCTCTCTGTGAGCCATATTTATCTGTTGGTTCTGGTTAACCACTTGGAGACGGGCGATTTTGAGAGACTTTTTTGTCAATTTTTCTCTCTGGCGGCGTATAGTATCGTTCTGGCGGATTTGTAAGGGGATAATATTATGTTGTTCTTGTCGCTCGTTG
>JAYSWT010000472.1:0-1045 GCA_043717905.1 bacterium
TACGGTACTTGTCCATTATATAAAGTTACCTACAATAGCACTAGTACGGTATGCCCGGAATACAAACTATAACTAACATGAGCGAAACCACGGCAAAAACACAGAGACTTGTTTGTTTACACTTATTATATGAGTAACTATCTCAATTCCACAGAGGCACTAGCTCTTACGAATTGGTTTTGGCATGATGTCTAGAATCAACTGGCTGGGCACATAAAGTGGAAGACTGCAGCAGCGGTCGGTTTGGTGCTGGTGGCGTTGCTTGTGAAACAGTACTAGTTGTTGGTCGTGTGGGCAAATGGGACAGCTCCCTGTACTCTGCTGGGAAAAGCAGTCCAGTTTGAGCTGAAGAGCTTGAAGCTTGTTCAACGGGAGTTGCTTCCACTGGTACAACTTCTTGTTCCTGATTTAACCGTTCCTGTGAATCAGGAGGACCGTAGAAGTCTTGATCTGCCCTTCTGCAATGAACCAGATGTTGAAATGTCACAGCCTTAATGCCACCAAGGATGACAAGCGATACAGGAATCGCGGTAGTCAGTCCAAACACGGACCACTCAGGAGTGCAGGATGCAAAGTGAGTATCCAGTATTCCAGTGTTGAAATGAGAACACGAATACGTATTAAATAGTATGCGTAGTAATGTGATGCTTCTGAAAGCATACACACAATTATAGATTCGCAAGTTGCGAACAAAACTAAAAGCTTGCATCGTGCTCGTACTACCATAGCGGCTTAATTACCCGCTGTGTTAGTACTAGGAACGTTGTTATAGTAGATCCCAAGCTGCATACTGCCATACAGCTTGTCAAAGGAGTATGATATCTTGTAACAGTTGCTTCTGCTTGTGAAGCGAAACACCCCTAGAAGGAGTCTTGCACTCGTTGTACTCGTGCTCTTTGTCGGAGCCGGTGTAGTCTTGAAGAAGTGAGGAAAAGTTGTCTTTGTTGTCGTTCTTGTGTCCTTGAGGTGGGCTTTGAAATCGTAGAACCGAGGCTGTGGTGGGACTTTTCTTGAGGGGTCTGCTTTGTTGTCGAGGAGGAGCACG
>JAYSWT010000473.1:0-1043 GCA_043717905.1 bacterium
AAAAAAGAAAATACGAAGTGAAATGGAACTAGAAATGTCGTAACATTTATTATCTAATCCGCTACAAACAATTCGCTTACTAGAAGTAACAATAAAAGATTCAAGCTTAAGATTTAACAAACATCTATAAGCGACAAAATCTCCGGCAAGAGAGCCGGTGTCAAGCAAAGCCTTGATCTCATTTCTTGGAAGTTCCATACTCTGAGAGACATGAGAAACAGAAATAGAAAGGAAATCAGAATTGCAATCAGGACTTGAAATTGCTGAAAAATATAGAGAATCAGGTATAAGAGTACCTTTTGTCTTCGGTTTTAGAGTCTTAGAAGAACTCGAAGAAGAGCTGGAAGACGAAGTCTTCAGAGCTAACTCAGACAAGTATTTGTTTGAGGGAGCTAGAGAAGTTGTCGGATGATCACGACGAAGCTTTTTATAAGCGTCAGACTCAGTGTAAGGCTGAGGATTCGCGTTATAGTAAGGAGTGCCCTTAAATAGGCAGGTTTCGACTAAGTGATTTTGACGACCACAGCCAGTACAAGAAGTTTCAGACATCTCAGATGATGCTGTTTTCTTACTCTTATTTGAGTTGGAGGGGTTTGGAAGTGGGCGTTTGCGAATAGGGCGGTCGACGATATGTCTGGTTTGGTCAGTAGGAAGTACAGACCAGCCCACCTCTCTAGCGTTAGTAGCATAATCACGGATGCGTTTCATTTGAGCTTTGAAAATAAAGCGGAAATCGTCAACCGTGTTAATGATAGGTCGTTCACCCTTGAATTTGCGAAAGATAATCTCTTGCCAATTGACGGGGTGAGTGGGAAAGGTCCCAATAATGTATTTTACTGAAGCTTTTTCAACCTCTGAAGATCGACCTGGAAATCGCTTTTCGAGAGCCATTAAGGCATCATCGAAGAGGTTTTCGAAAGATCTGTCAGCGTAATCGAAGTGAAAATCGATTGTGGCAAGTAGCTCCAAGTAACTCTTATGAGAGTAAGGATTTGCCAAAGCAGAATCTGGAACTGCCTCACGAAGTTCAGAAACGAACTTTT
>JAYSWT010000474.1:0-1043 GCA_043717905.1 bacterium
ACGGTGCCGGAACGACCGGCGTGTTGTTCCTGCCACCACCATCGGGCGACCAACAGAGTCGCGGGCCACTGCGGTTCGAGGCCGTCAACTCCCCGCCGTACCCACCAAGTCCTGGCCACACACGTACTCCGTGACACATCCTAGAGCGCACGACGCGCACCACAGCTCTCCTACGAGAAACTTGTACCAGAGACGAGAACAGGGACACCACCGATGAGGAGAGTCTCTCCGACTGTGAGCAGCCCGACGAGTCTTCTGGGTTCCCTGAGGACAATTTTCACACTAAATCGTGAACTTGAAGAAGAACAGTACCATCGAGAGGTCCTTCATAGGTTCCGACAAGCATAACTGACGAGGCACTGCTCGGAGCGGGAGTGTCAATTGACGACTAACCCTGTAACGATGCAGAGCGACCGTCACCATTCGAGGGACTGTTGTCATCGTTCGGCGGTTGTAAGGACAACATGTCGTAGTCACAGGAGACTGAGGTGGCAAAATGGAACTCACGTCTTGAAAACTTCCGCTCACACACCATCAGCGTGTGGCACTCTTGTCCTGATTAGCCAGTCTGTTTCGCGAATATTCGATGATGCAGCATACTTCTAGCAACGTTACAGCCACTGTCCCAAATGCCTTTGCCGCGACCACCAGCTAATACTTGTGCCGTAACGACAACGTCTTCCGTGCCAATTTCAGAACAATCTTAAACATTGGTACATGTATACTGTGTTTCAAGAAGAGAGAACCTTCAAACACCTTCATCTCAGATCACTAAATGAAAAATTAATGAAGTCAATAAAGGCATTGATTTTCTTACGTCATTATGACACGTCGTCAAGCCATTTGAGGAGAGCCAAAATCAATAAAATAAATTCCTATAAAAGGAATTATCAAACATTTTGGAGGAGAATTTAGAAAGAGGGGCTCAAAGACATTAAAGCCTTCACAAGACTATTTATTACTTTTTGTTAATAAAACTCTCGAGCTGAATATATGTAAGTTGTTATTTCACCGTTTACCTGAAGTATTAAACTCTCGTCACA
>JAYSWT010000475.1:0-1043 GCA_043717905.1 bacterium
ACATTCAACCTCTTAATGCAACACTCTCGTTAAATGCTTCTAATGGGGTCTTCCACCCAAGTCGCTTTCTTGGACGGTTGTTTAATGCGTTTTCCACGATTTGAATCTGTTCGTCATTAATTGTGGCAAAATCCGTACCTTTTGGAAAGTACCACCGAATGAGTCCATTGGTATTCTCATTCGTACCTCTCTCCCATGAGTGATACGGGTGAGCAAAAAACCAAGATCTTTTTCTGCTTCATCAAACAAAAAGTTTTCGTGACCATTGTCAGAGGTCACTGTCTGTCGGAAGAGTGCAGGAAGTGTACGTAATCTTCTAACAACAGTATTCTTTGTTGTCTCTGCTTTTGAGTTTTCAATTTTTGAAATGAAAACCAAACCAGTTTTTCTTTCAACAAGTGTATTCAGTCCGACTTTGCTTTTCTTTGAAACTACTGAATCAGTTTCCCAGTGTCCAATAGTTTGTCGCAATGTGACTTCAAGAGGTCTGTCATCGATTGATGGTCCTTTGGGTCGAAATACCCTCTGTACAGAACGCATACCATGGTGGCCACGACGTTTGTGTCTCCGTTTGAGATATGGACGAAGATCATGATATCCAGGACGCATGAGACCATATCCATCTCTGTGCACCTGACTGTATATGTATTGATATATGGCTTCGTGAGATATTTTTTCTTGTGGATATTCGAGAGTGAGTCTCCCAGAAATTTGTTCTGGAGAGAGTCCTTTCTTCAAACCTGCCACAGCATACCGACGGATGAACCCGCTTTTTAAATGTAACGTTCTTCCACGATATGTACGCTTCACAAGTGCACGTTCGTGACTGACACGAGGATTGTATTTGTTTGTTGTGGTACTAATATTTCTTTTCATCTCACGAGAAACAGCGCTCGGGGGTCGTCCGATTTCCTTGGCAATGGTGCGAATTGATTTTTTCGCCCAGAGTCCTAATTGAATCTTTTCTCGTTCCTCAATTGTTAAATGTTGATATTTCATACACTTGAATGATATCAAGTGTTGCACTTACTTGTTGAACTTAT
>JAYSWT010000476.1:0-1041 GCA_043717905.1 bacterium
AGCACGAATCATTGAGGAAAATCAAGTCTTTAGTAAGTCAATCCAAGCGTTGAATCTGCACAGTAGAGAAGCATCGCCAAACGTGGCGTCAAGAAGTCAGAGTCCTGTTAGTGGTAACAATGTACAACGAGATTTTAGACAAGAACGCAATAGCAATTCGGCAAATTCAGGAAACAATCGGAGCAGTTTTCGCAGGGGAAGTTTTTCAGGCTCACGCGAATCGCTCAATTCAGGAAGAAATGACAATAGATATTGTAGTGACTTACGCCCGCGGTCTTACCCTCCCTCTTTCTCCCCAGAGACGCACCAGTTGCAGAAGACACGTGGAGGTGGCCAGTGACATGGACTGTCGCTGCGTCACCGAAAAATAACTCACATAACTACTACTCCGAGTGGAGTATCAAACCCTGAGGCCCGAAATCCCGAGGCAAACCACAAAACTTTAAACATATATTGTGCACACAGGGTGCATGGACACGGCGATCTCTGGTGCGTTTCATGTGAATCAGATCGGAGGACAAACACTGCAATAGTGGATACTGCAGACACTGCGATCAGCAGCAGTCTCAACAAACTTAGCGGCTCGGTGACTTATTGCAGCTCTAACTATTCTTCGCTTGCATATGAGGCCAACCTCCCGGTCCCTGACATCATTTCCCTGACTGTCGTCTCTCAAGATACGTGCACGGATATGTTTAACATCCACGCATTTAAGCTATGAAGCTGTCTGCCATCCCAACCTGTGTGCACAACCTCGGCGTGTCCCATTTTCGTGATGAGTGCATTAAGGTGGAGAAGGTCGTCAAGATAACTCGCCAAGGTGCCACCAATGACAAGGTGCGGATCAGCAAATATAAAAATTTTACTTCGAAAAGCTTATTGTTTGCATGGTTGAATAAATGACAGCTCCACGATTTTCTCTCGAACACTTCAACACAGCGCGACACTGATCCCCGGTCTAATAAGATTTTCAGGATAACGGACAACCATGTGTGTGCCAAGTCCGATGTTGTGTCAACTAGAAGGAAATATGAAGATAAC
>JAYSWT010000477.1:0-1040 GCA_043717905.1 bacterium
GCCGGGCCACACCGGATTCTATGCACCACGCCGGGTGAACATCTCAGACAACAAGCCTGTCCCTACTCATGAACGAGACAATGCCGCTACGACTGTCACGACACGTACTCAAATACATCCTCGGTCTGCCGATTGGGTGGCACGACTTCGCGTTTTACAATTCCCAGTTGTACGAGAGTCTGTGTCAATCAATGATGCTGAGAATTACTCAATGATCGTCAATATCGATGACGACGAGATTGTCATGTCCACCAAAGATGAAACTATGGATTACGAGCAAAGGCCATCATCCGACAATCGTGGTGACAATGGTGCCGACAACGGTGAGCATGAAATAATTGAAATCAGCGAAGAAGTTGTAATTGACGATGAAGATAATCAGGACAACGACAATAACTTTAATAACGAGCAACCATTTCAGAATGAACAAATCCAACAGGATAAAGATGAATTAGAAAATAGCGAATCAAGGGTTGATGACAGTTTTGTCGACGAAGAGAAAATAAATCTATGGGTACACAACGTCGCCGAGGACGTCAAGGCCATAGAGTTGAAGGAACTCTTTGGAAAGTATGGCAAAGTTATATCCGCGAAAATTGTCATGGATTGGGAAAACGCTGTCGGCAATTGTTTCGGATGCGTCCAATTGTGCTCAATTGGATGATGACCTTAATAGCGATCACATGTGTGGTGCTCTTGAGAAAAAGAAATACCTATCCACATTGTTCCTTGAGCAGCTGACAGCATATGTTTATGCAAATATTCTCCAGCAAATTTCCAAAGACGAATATCGACCTAAAAAATAATCAATTGAAATCAATAGAATACAATCAAGGCATGCTCACCTAACAAGCTGACTCGCATACTGATTGGAGGACGGCCAATGACGTTGAAATACATTAGCTATAAAGCTAAGAACATTATGCAACAATCCCCACAATTCTTAATTTACTTTTATCTTATCAAATGCCACACGGTGTACACAATGTTGTTGAATAAAAGAGATGTACTGTTTCGAATACAAACGTGGTGTCTCGATC
>JAYSWT010000478.1:0-1038 GCA_043717905.1 bacterium
AAAAAAAGTCATGGCGAACCTCGCTGTTTAAATAATTCTGGCTGAACGAAACAACTTGCTGCTTCAAAACCATCAACTGATGGAAATTTGCATATTAACTAGATACGTAGTGAAGCATCGCAACATGCCAGTGTCATGCCTCACAATAACTTGTTTAAATGCAAAGCTTTATAAATATGTCATTGATTCCACTGTTAATTCGCTTTACACAGTAAACAGAGCGTTTCGAGCGAGAAAACGTCAAATTTATATAAGTAGGGTACGTAACCCTTTGGAGGGATTGAAGAAACAGAGCCACCCCACTACACCGGCCATACCTCAAGACCCTGTAAAGAATACTGACAGGTGCCGACTGGTTTTTACACCGCAAAGCGGCATCCGTGGCCCAAGACGCTACGCTCGAAGTGGGTCAGCGCTAGCCAGCGGAAACTTGAGGAACGGGCTAACGTTATTCGTGACAGCGTATCGCACGGGGAAGCGGCGGTAGAGGGGGGATCGAGAAAGGCATGAAGTGAGAAGGCGCTCGCTGTATAAGCGCAATTCAAAAGGCGACTCAGACCACTGTCTTGGAATGGTGCAAGAATAAACAGCTGGCGATCAGCGAGCCCTGCGCGTCACGCGCGGATGAATTAAAGACATCGTGAGCTGCAAGCCCGTTGAAATTTAACAGGCTGCTAAAACACAGTGTAGCCCAAGGGACTTCAATCGCCTACACCTCTGGGACAAAAACGGAACTACCTCGCAGGATGCTCAAAAAGGCCATCCAGCGAGGCCGCAGGCGAGTCATAACCGGAGGCATAGCATTTCCACCCGCCCACCCCGAGCTGTCGGAACAGCTCTTTTCCCGGAAGGGGTACGTTGAGGATTAAGACGAACCGAGAACGAAGTTGGGAGCCTTTTTCAGCATCCTGATTAGGATTGTTCGACTGGTTCTTCGATGAGCACCTCGTTGTTCTCTACATCGAAGACTTCCACGGCCTCACCTTCTGCAAGGTCGCTCGTAATGCGGATGTCTTCTGAATAGAGAGTCTCGGAGGT
>JAYSWT010000479.1:0-1038 GCA_043717905.1 bacterium
ATGTAGTCGATGTTTTGGTATCATTTCTAACAAATAACAAAACGGTTTCTATACCATTAACATGCCGCATTTCTTTCACGGGAAAAATCGACCTAATCATTGGACGTGAATCCATAAAACAACACAAACTGGTGACACTCCTCCCACAATACTTCTTTAAAGAAGATGTGAGAAAAAATGAAAGGGATAACAACCCCGATCGCCACACAAGTTGTTCAACAGCACCTTGTGGGTGTGACACTGCTGCTGAGGTTGCAACCTTAGTCAGTGGACCATACAATGGGTTTAGCCCTAATGATGGGTCCAGCCACCATGGCAGGAACACACCCACAAATAGGGTTCATTTTGATGAAATCCCTCTCATAGGCAAGGCGGAGTTAGCTACTCCGTCAGCCCCTATTGATACACCATCCCAAACATGGGGTCCTGTTGCTACAATTCTCAAACAGAATGAACAACTGTCTGAGGTTGACCTCATCGTTTCCGATGAGATTAACAGCGATATAAAGGACACGTTCGGTCCATTCCGACAACCCGATACACTACTCGAAGAACTTTCTGACGAACAGTTTCTATCTTGTATAGTAATCGAGGGTACAAATGAACTACAAGAAGGAATAAAGAAAGTCCTTCTTGAATTCAAAGATATATTCTCTGATAGGCTTAAGGCTAATTCAGCAGATATTCCACCTTTTGATCTCGATGTAGACAAAAGTATATGGGAAACATATAAAAATAGAGGACCTGTCAGAGTTCAGACAGAAGCCAAACAAAAAGAAATACAAAAACAAACACAACAAATGTTGTCTGCGGGTATTATTGAAATATCCCCAGCATCATACTACTCCCAAGTGCATATAGCACCTAAACCGGGTGGTTTTCGATTTTGTATCGATTTCCGTAAATTAAATGACGCTACCGCATCTGCGAGTTGGCCGATACCAAACATCCAACAAATGCTTATACGTATTGGCGCACATCGTGCACAAATATACGGTATAATGGATTTAACTTTAGGTTATCACCAAGCACCTATAA
>JAYSWT010000480.1:0-1038 GCA_043717905.1 bacterium
GTCCAACACCTGACCCCTGTACACTACCAGAATTATTAATAGACTGTTGCAAAGACAACTTCCCATCAATTCCCGGGAAGGCGAATGAGTAGCAGCGTACCATTGCGGGTTAGCCTACTTATTGACGAGGACAGAATAAACATCCTGAATGTTGCCCTTCAGACCCGAGATAGAAATTGCACACACATATACATTACATTACATTAACGACGCCACGTACCAGTGGACTGCACGGGCCGGAATAATCGAGCCCGGCCCGATCAGTCTTCGGCCCGGCCCGGCCCGTTTTCAATTTCGATGTAACCTGTCATGTGATCAATATCTGAGTCAAATCATCTCACCATTCTGTTGTCATTATAGATTAGGTTGCCAGTGCTTGCAGCCCTACAGTGATACCTATAGTTGAGTAGCTGAGAGCAAGATCTAGCTATATGTCGTTTTTTGCAAAAAAAAATTTTTACATGATATTTTTGTGAAAAGCGAGCTCTACCTGCCTCTATAATCATTTTCGAGATGTTCTAATAATTAAACAAGTTATTCGAGGTTGTGTCATAGCTACCTCTTCCACTTTAACAGCCAAAACCAGCCATGTTTGAGAAACCAGCTATTTTTCAAAACAGCTGTTATCTAAACCGTTATTCCGTGTGGAGTAACTAGCTATTTTGGCATAGCTTAATGTACTGCATATTAACTACGAGCAGTGAAACAAGCTATTTCGACGCGAGTCCATGTTTATATATTAAAAACATAGAGAGCCAAAGGGAGCTATTTAGAATAGTCACGTTAAATGCGGTGAAAGCAGCTATATCTAGTGTAGCTGTCGCAACGCTACTCAGAAATGGAGTAATACAAGCAGCTAAGTTTAGAATAGCTGCTAGAAGAGAAATGAATGTGGTTTAGGCCTGCGCGGGGATGATAATGTGTCCACATCGTCAACCGTCCCGCAACTATGGTCTCCATTCCCACCCCGCATAGCTTCAATAAGCCATCCCGACCTTCCGTGTGATCTTATGTCCTCATTCCAGAAAACCTTTCGTC
>JAYSWT010000049.1:0-2147 GCA_043717905.1 bacterium
CTCGGAAACCAACTTTTTTCCGAGTTTCTGAATAAGTGTATGAAAGACCTAGAAAATATGGAGGTGAACCTGGTCCATAACGACAAAATACTCCAAAAATTCTTTTTGTCCGCCCTCCCCACCAACACTCAACAAATTTTGGCGACGATGTCTACGGACAATCTAACAGAACTAGCGGCAGTAGCAGACAAGATTTTGTCGGTGAATAAAATCTTTTCATCCACATGCGCGGTTACACCTCCAACCGCCCAAACCTCAACACCGACTAATGCCACACCCCCGACTCCCCAATCAAGCGATGCTTTGATCTTCGCGTTTGAACGCATGAACACGCGTTTTAACGAACTGGAGTCGCGTTTAGACCACTACAATAGCCACCCCACTAACATGCAACAATTTTCCGACCGCGGGTCACGTCCACTCAGCAATTCGCGAGATCAAAGCTCGCGAATTTGCTATTACCATCAACGTTTCCGCAGCTCGGCTAAACTTTGCCACCTTGGCTGCACGTGGGAAGATCGACTATCTACCTGCAAGATGATTGATGTGTGTATTTATCACAACAAGTACCACGAATTAGCCCGCTCGTGCGTACCTGGCTGCAAATTCGCAAAAAGGGACGAATCCGCCTTCAGCGTGCCAAAAAATGCTTCGCACCGTCATTTCTGGCGGCCGAAGTCGATAGTGCTCTCAGCAATAGCGCCGCTCACACACTTTTCCTAATCAATGTGTCTTCACCACTGTTCGAGTCACACACATCTAGCTCACATTGAGTCACTCCCAACATCTTCCGCTTCCTAGTAGACACTGGATCGAGTCTGTCCATTCTACCAAACTTCATTCCACCAGACTCATCCAGCTGCATTAAACTTCGTGCCGCCAATGACTCAACAGTATCGACACTCGGCACACGCACCATTACGTTCCACCTCCCACATTTCGAACGCCCTTTCACATCGTGCTTCCACATAGCCGATGTGACACATCCGATACTCGGTATAGAATTTCTGAGCACAAATCAACTATTCATCGATTGCGGTGAACTAGGTCTTTCGCTCGCATCTTTAACCGACATGGTCCCCGAAACTCCTGATCCAAACACCAGTTCTTCAACTGTACACACACGTATCACGCATGACCCATATGTCGAAAAAATGCTCAAACAGTTTCCAAACCTTTTACACCGAGCAACCGAAATTGGCGCGAACTTAGCGGCATATTCGCACGTTATCTCCACTACGGCCTCTTTTCCTCTTCGAGAACGTGTCCGGCAGCTTTCCAACGAAAAACTCGAATATACCCGCGCCGAGTTCGCCACATTAGAAGCAGACGGCATCATTCGCCGCTCCAATTCACCATGGACATCACCTCTACATGTGATACCAAAAAAAGACGGCCCTTATCACCCCTGTGGCGATTATAGGCGCCTGAACAAAATCACCATCCATGATTCGTACCCGATACCACTAATTAACGATGTGCTCCATAGCCTATCACACACCGAGATCTTTTCCACATTAGACTTGGCAAAAGCATACCACCAAATACCTGTCCAGGAATCTGACATCCCAAAGACAACCGTAATTACACCATTAGGTCTTTTCGAATATTTACGGATGCCTTTCGGGTTACGCAATGCCGCCCAAACCTTTCAGCGGCACATTGACCGTACATTATTTTCCTGCGATTTTGCAATCGCCTATGTTGATGACGTCATCATAGGCTCGAAAGATATTGACACACACAAGTTTCACCTTGAGAAACTTTTCAAACTCTTTCATGACCACAACCTGCAGATTAACTCTGACAAATGTCACTTCTTTCAACAAGAAGTCAGGTTTCTTGGTCATCTCGTCTCAAGAGCCGGGGTACGACCCCATCCTCAACGTCTTGAGACAATTGTTAAATTCCCACTTCCCAAGACTATCTCTCAGCTACGTAGTTTCTTGGGAACCATAAACTATTGCCATCGCTTCATCCCAAATATTTCCGAAGTCATTTCACCCATGTCATTGCTATGCAATGGCCCGAAAACTTTGAATGTTATATGGAACGATCAGGCCACCTCATCTTTCAAACTTTCTATAATAGCAGTGTCTATCTTACTATTATTTCTTTGCCATTCCATACCTTGTTTATTTGCTGTC
>JAYSWT010000481.1:0-1036 GCA_043717905.1 bacterium
GTTTGCGTAAGTAGAGGTAGATCAGGCAGCAGCTGGTGCCAGATGGCTGGAGCAAAAGGAGGCCTTTTCTTGAAGGAAACAAGAGGATATTCCACAGATACAAGCTCAGCATTCCTCTATCTTTGCCTCTGTCTTGCATGGGAATCATCAAATGGGCTTCAGGCCCTCCAGGCCCACATGCCCTTTTCTCCAGTTTCAGAAGCAGGATGGTAGTGGAAGCCTTTTCTTGAAGGAAACAAGAGGAAATTCCACAGATTCAAGCTCAGCATTCCTCTCGCTTTGCCTCTGTCTTGCATGGGAATCATCAAATAAGCTCCAGGCCCTCCAGGCCCTCATGCCCTTTTCTCCAGTTTCAGAAGCATGATGGTAGTAGTAGTTGATGAAGTGAGTGTTCCCAAAGATGGTCCAGCCGCATCTTACCATGACAAGATATGTGGTTTCATTCGGCCAATTGTTGTATTTCCAACTCATGTCCAGGGTGAATTCCCTGATGATTGATGCAGCTGTCCATTTGGGTTGATGCATGTTCAATACACAGCTGGAAGAGTTCATGGTCAGTGTCAAAGAAATTTTCCCAAAGCAACTGGTGGTGGTATGCCACCAAAAATATTCCTTGCTTGTTCCTTGCATGTTCTGTGTATCATAGCCAATTCCAATCGCTGAAATCATGTTCCATACCTTCTCTGTCATAGTGCTATCCTATTTTTTCTAAAGTCCAGGCATGTGATGTGGAAGTCAACTTCACTTAGCCCAAGTTCAGAAATTAGTGAAGCCAAGTTGACAAATGTAGCCAAAGTCCGAAATGACTGGAAATCTGTTGGGACACATTTTCCTTCACTGGGCATATGCCCATCCTAGATGACTATTAACCCTTTAGCAACCAATATTGTTTCAGATTTTGTAAACCACTACGGGAGGTTTATTGATTTATTTCGCTTAGGGAATTTTTTCAGCTGCGCCCAAACGCACCCATCCGCGCCGCTGCGTTGGTTTTGTTACTTAGGGCCAGTGTGCGTTTGGTTTTAATAAACCACTA
>JAYSWT010000482.1:0-1034 GCA_043717905.1 bacterium
AAAAGTTGAATCTGGCCCAGCAGCGCTATTCCACTTTCGACAGGGAACTGCTGGCCATTCACTTAGCGGTAAAGCATTTTCGCTATCTGCTTGAAGGAAGGTCGTTCACCTTCTACACAGACCATAAGCCGTTGGTCCACCTTCTGGACATGAAGGACCCATCACCGCGACAGCAACGGCAGATCAGTTACATCTACGAATACAGCTGCACAATCGCGTATATCGCCGGCAAGGAAAACGTCATAGCCGACTGTCTATCTCGGTCCTCTTCCTGTGCCCTTACGCATTCATCGTTGTTTCCGGCTTAACTCCTACGCAATATACCTCCTTCACCAGGCGACATCGCCATGATCAAGGAAAAACACGTTTTAAAGGATGGTATCCATTGCGACGTCTCAGTTTCTGGAACCTTGAGACCAATATTAGCCGAAGCTTTGCGACTCTAGGCATTCCATGCCACACACGGTTTGCACCATCTAGGTTCCAAAGCAACCTATGAATTACTGAGAGGTCAGGTGATTTGGCCCAGTATGCGGCACGATGTTAAGTTGTGGACGGAACAATGTCCGAGTTGTCAGAAGCATAAGATAACTCGGTACATAAAACCCCCAATTCAACATTTTCCAACCGGCCCGTTTCGACACGTTGCATGTCGATTTAGTCGGACCACTACCTTGCAATCGTGGCTACACTTATCTGCTCACCATGATAGACAGAAAGACTAGGTGGTTCGAAGTTATCCCACTTAAGTCCATTTCCGCTGAGATTGTAGCACACCACATCGTGAAAGACTGGATTGCCAGATACGGAGTACCTTAAAGCATAATTTCGGATCGTGGAGCACAGTTCGAATCACAACTGTTCGAAAAGCTCACGTCCAAACTAGGCATTAAACATTTGAGGTCCACCGCATACCATCCCCAGACAAACGGGATGTTAGAGCGATTCCATCGCACACTCAAAACCTCACTGAGAATCCTCACGACAGGTTACAACTGGACTCAAGTTTTGCCTTTCGTATTACTCGGGTGGAG
>JAYSWT010000483.1:0-1031 GCA_043717905.1 bacterium
GCACCATTGAAAGTTTCATGTGAATGTACCAACCCCTTATAAATGATATCTGTTCGCTGAGATGTAGGGGCGGCTCTGATCCCTTCAGTGACACGGCAAAAGAAATAAAACGTACTTCCGTAGGCGTCTTCATATAAAATTTATTCATAAATGAGGTTTGAATGTAGTTTAGTTTTAGAAGAAAGGGGCCTTAGTTCTTTCATCCTTTCTTATATATTCCTCCAAGTAATCAATTTTCCAGACCTCCTCCAATGAGGATCTTACCCGTCATTATGGTAAGGAAATATTTTATTGATTATCATTTTATCATTTAATTGCTTTTTGCTAGTCGATAATCCCAAAGAGTCTGTTGGACATCGAGCTTTCGCGGTATACTGTATCCAGATCTTGACGATGGGTATGGCCAGAAAACGTTATTTAGTCGCTTCTTTTCGTTGTCGTAACCTGGCACATCCAGTCGGCCACCGAAAAAGAACAGAGATCGTGGACATTCTTTTTGGTAGAGGACAACAAATACAGTATTTTCTCCTATGCTGGCCATTCATGATTGCGGGGTTTCTGTCCGTGGACGTGGTTTTCTTAATGGCAGTTCCCGATTTTGTTTGTCGGCCGGACCACGCGATTTGGTTCGATCTCCAGAACACCACCGATATTGTCAACATCACGGAGAGCTTAATTTCTCTACCAAATATTGGTGGTGATTACAAGAAGGCTCGATGCAATAACAGGACGTGCTCCAATGGGTTCTTGTACAGTAAGACGGAATATGGCACCACTGTGTCCAATGAGGTCTGCATACTCTTCGTATGGAGGATTTTGAGTGTGCTTTTATTTAGTATGATCTTGTCTGTGATCGAGAATGTGTGAGCTCGAATCTGAAGATCGTTTTCTTCGTCGGTCGTATAATAGGCGCCGTCGTCTTTGGCCAGATGTCTTGATTTCTACAAATATTCTCCCGACGAGAGAATGGAGGTGTCCTTAATTGACGATCCCGATCTCGCGTATGTCTTGCTCCGTTACAGAAAGGTTCG
>JAYSWT010000484.1:0-1031 GCA_043717905.1 bacterium
TATCGCGTTCCCAAGGCGCTGTGTTCCGACGTTGTTGTCTCTTTGTTTGTCCTTAATGGTGGTTGGAGAAAAGTGAACCAGGTGTGGGAGGTCACCACAAATAGCCCCCACCGAAAGACGCGGAGCGGCGGGGGTGATGAAACGTGGGAGTTATAAAAAAAACGTCTAGGTATATGTATGTGTCATTGTTGGCGTGGCCAAAAGGGATGTAATTGTAGATGTGACTGTAGACGCTCGTCGTGAGCCGTAGATCTACCGATGTATGTGATTGTGTTTGGCTTGTTTTGAATGGTTTGAAAAAGGTTTGTGGTGTCGAAACATTGTGTGAATATGTGTACATGTAGGAGTGTAGGTAGCATTGCTTGTCGAGTCGAGGGTTACACCCGGGGAGCTGTCCAACACAAGACCCACCGTCGCGCAGGATCGGGGTGTCAGGCGTCGAAGACTCTTTGATGTAACCCTCGAGTAAAAGTTTAGTGTCTAGTGGATCGAGTTCGAAGTACGATGGCAAATGTGGTTATAAGGTTCTGTAGGCTTGCTTCTCCAAGTATTGTGCTTGTAAATCTGAGTGATTTGTGTTCTTCTGATGACGTGAGATATCAATAAGGCAATCTCTCGTAAAACCGCCCGCGCGACTCTGAGTGACTCTTGTTGTAGTAAGAATTAATTAAATAATTTTAGAAAAGATGAATTTACTGACATTTAACATGTACATTAAAAAGGGGAACACTTATACATTTGTACACTGTATGAGACAGATGCGGCATCCTGTGTCATTAGAGATGGGAGATAAGAAAGAAAGTAGGAACAAGTAAGTGTGAGTTCACAATGGCTGCGTCCGAGAAAGTCGTTGTGGTACGTTGAGATTAGTTTTGGTCATTACATTCCTAGCCCATTTGACATGATGTTGTTGTGTTTCTGCTGGACGTGGTATAGAAGTGAAGTTGTAGTCTGCTGATGATGGCAACGAAGTTGCGTTAGTCCACGTGTTTTTGCGTGTGGAGCTATCCACTTGTCGTTGATTGTATTTT
>JAYSWT010000485.1:0-2735 GCA_043717905.1 bacterium
GGCCACGTCCAATCAGCATGCCAGCAGTTAAGCAATGCATTGATTCGAATATTGATTTTGTTATTTGATCAAAAATCTTTTTAGTCTAGTGGCAGCGAGTCCGCAGTAATAACTGATAGACAAATGGGGCCAGCGAGAACTCGAAGATTGCCAACGAATATCTTCTTCCCCGGTTTGTTTCATAACAGATGGCGGCAGCAGCATCTGTATTACTTTGAGCACTATCTTTTCCTCAAGGATGATATTCAGAGAAACGAGAATGACCTGGACAGTATTGAATACGTGCACGTCGAAAGGATGGCTGAGTTCTCGTTCAAACTGAAGTTGGCAACCGGACCGTTCCAGTAACTCACTGGTATTACATGATTTACTTTCGTAAACGAGACACGTGAAGCCTGCGTCGATCAAGTGGTTGTCAAACTGAATAGTGCGGACGTTCATCTTCTGTTGGTTGAAATGCTACGTGCGGCAGAGTGTTATTCCTCGAGTAGGTGTCGAGATCTGCGACTGGTTTCTGTGGCCGTAGGACATGCCAGAGGACAGCGAATCAGTGAACGGACCGCTCTTGGATGCGAAAGGCTCCCATCTCAGCAGGCGGCGAAATTGTGGAAGATGAACAGGAGGCTGTTGAGGGTCTTGCCGTCACCGTACGCGTGGTAGGTGAGGTGTGTGATCAGTTTGTAAAATTTCTATGCAAAATTTGATGACATCTTCAAGCAACGTTTCTCTCCAATTTGATCCACAACCGACATGGAGACAAAAATCTCGATGGTGATATGTGAGACCTTGTTGTAACTTGTGAATCTTTGGCGAATTTGCGTTGACAAACAACTGATTATGCCATAGATTGATGACGATATTCGGTATGCTGCATCTACAACTGTCGAAATTGTCCTCGGAATAAAAACTTGTTCGATTATGATCTCGACAATTCGGAGTCGTTGTTGAACGTGGTCGTAAAGCAATCGATTCATTTTCATCATTGCGTGTTTAATCCGAGCTACAGCGTAGTGTTTTGCTTCAACTAAGTCTCGACAGTAGAGTGGTGCGGCACAAAGGCGAGCCTGGTAGCTCGCCTCCCCCGGACGAGAGTCGCGGATGCAAGAGTAAAGTGAAATTAGGGCTGCATCTGTCTTGACCTTTGTAATTGTCGTCCAGCACCTGTTGCGAGTGCTCGAGGACCTTCGTGAGCGGAGTCAACAGCAGCAGCAGTAGAATGAGGAGCCGGCCAACGACTCCAAGTGGGCAAACGCAGCCTTGATCGCCGCCCCAGACAAGGCCACAAAGAAGCACCAGGTGAGAATCTCGCGTCTCGAGCAGCAATTGTCGGTGGGCGCACTGACACTGGTGTCTGACGAGACTGCGCTGCGATGCTCGCTGTGTGTTCGTCGTGACTCGCCACGAAGAGGCAAGCGAGTGATTAGTGTGACCGTGTACATATTGACTGACGTCCGTGTTCATTCAATGGAGTTTGATTGGCATTGTGTGTGTGTACCGTTGTTAGAGGAGCCTGGTCATTGAAGGGATCGGGGGCCGATTTGGGAGGGTCTAACACCGGTGTCATCAACACTGATCTCGCGGTAGTGGGGTCCTCCAGGGGGTTAGTGTGAGTTAAACTTCCCTGAAAGGTGAGGGTAGGATTCAAGGGATCACAGGTGTAGGAGGTCACTACAAGCCTCAAAATCAGCGTAAATTACAAATAGTGGTAGGATGTTTTTACTAAAATCCTTAAACTCCACTACCTTTCCTTTAGCATTGCAAATAAAGTAGTACCATCCATGTTTTTTTCGCACAATGCCACATGTTTTTCAAATGCCATATTCTTTCTGATCCCAAGGAAACATCTGGAGCACCAAACACACTGTATCCTTGTCATCGAAGAATTTTTATTACTCACATTCAACAGTCTGTTGATACTGTGAACACCAACATAATGCCACGTTTGTTCGTTTTGAAACAATAGCAAATTTATGATGGGCTTTCCTATTTGTTTAGACCTGTATACAACGTCAATATACTATCCGTAATATCTACACCATTTGTATCATCATACTGCAAAACATTCTCTCAAATTTTGGGATATCGTACAATCTCATCGAGAAAGTCAGTCCTGTAATTTTGAACACCAGTAAAAACTTTGTATATTTTGTTACCCTATTTATATGATGTTTTATTAAATCATACTTTTGTACAGCTAGAATGCTATACAAAAAAACACAATTCGTCTTCATTTTAAACATTAATTACAGCACACGAAGCCTTCAAACTTTCTGGAGTAGGTATAAAACTACTCCCCGATAATCTTATTATATCCATGGTTTTTGTAATTACAAAAACAACTTCAATAATTCGTTTAATCTGCCATCCACTGCACTTTTCAATAAAAATATCCAGTTTTTCCTTCAAATTCTCGACACCTTCTTCGATAAATTCAGAAGAATAGGGAATTGCCCGATTAGACAAATGATTGATTTGCACCGTCTCCTCCTTTGAAAATTCGATGCAAACACCAAACTGGATTTTTGACGATTTCATTGCCAAGGTAATCTCAAGCAACTTTTTCAACATACACTCGAGAACCAACAATTCCTTTGTATTTAAATCTGAAATATCAGATTTTACAATGATATGGGAACAACCCAAATCACTCTCAACCTCGACGGTTGGGCAAAACTGATTCTGGACATTGTCCAAAATCAATACCTTTTCAGGTATTTGCGATTGCTCGCCTCCTT
>JAYSWT010000486.1:0-1029 GCA_043717905.1 bacterium
CTCAGTCGTATCCCTGACACATGCCAAATGTACCATTGCGTGCAACCAGGAGCCCCAAAAAACCAAACCAAGACAGAAGCCGAGACACCTCCCAGTAGCCCAATTATTCCCGATATTTACAACTCAGAGGATTGGATAAGAGAATTGGAGGAAAACGGATGGACCAGCCCGGTCTACGTTCCAGCAGAGACCAGTCCAACCCATCAACGAGCAGAGGAGCTCAATCTGATACCTCTTGCACAATGGTGGTCGGACCATACTCGGGGCAGTGACCCTCTGGGTGTCGTTCTCGGTGAACAAGCACATCCGGAGGCCTGCACGAGGAGTGGGACCGCTGACCAAGAAACCTCCAACAATGAACCCCAGGACTGATGACTGACGACCCTCAGAATGGAGAATGAAAAACAATGTACATTACTTTTTAACATTGATGTGATCCATACTGTAGTTATTTTATTTAGTATTACATTCTTTCTAATCGATTCTTTCGCTCCTGTTTTATGTTTTATTTTAATGTCAAGCTCACTGGTAACAACAACTTAACAAATACCGCAAGTCCCTTAGCATATAGCAACGGAGCCCTAACGTTAAACAACCAAGAAGAAGTAACAGTGACGGGACGTCACTTTCCAAACCGGATAGTAATGTGGAGACCCAGATAGCAGCAAGCGGGGAAACGCAACTTAACCCCTAACGGATCGGACAGACACCTAGAAAACGCACGACGTAAAAGTCGGGAATTGTCTAACCAGTACCTCAAGTTATCTCCTACTTTTAACAGAAAAATGGCATCCCCGCAAAACACAAATGGTAAACCAAAAATCGGGCATAGAGGCCCCTATAATCCTGTCCTAGAAAAGATAGAGGCGCTTTAAGCTGCCAAATTAGAATCCGCATCAGACCACATTGTCATCAAGAAAAAGGGCGCTTAAAGCAGCCACAATGAGAATATAGAAAACTACAAAGATAATAAGCACCGGCGCTTTTAGCAGCCAAGGAAATGGGACCTATAAGCAGTCCATTAATACC
>JAYSWT010000487.1:0-1029 GCA_043717905.1 bacterium
GCTCGTCAAAGTTTGAGTCGGAGAGTCGTACAACAGGGTCAGAGGAGCCATGAACCCGAGGAAAACGGCACACTCTTCGGCGTGTGGACGCAGCAGAAAGAGGCAAGTGACGCTCTCGTAGAAGCAGATGCGCGAGTAGTTGTTGGCCCCAGTCGTGTTGGGCCTCCTCTCGGAGCGTCCGCCGTTTGTCAAAATAATATAAGATTTGTTTACTTTGGTGCCTCATTGTGTTCTTCTGTCCCGAAATGTTTGCATCGTCCGCTCGCATGGTGCCTTTTGACATTTGGGAGACCAAAGGTGCTTTGTCGTCTATTGGTTCCGAAGTTTCGCCATTCATAGTGTCCTATCCAGGTCGACAGAAACACCTTTGTTTATTGCTTCATTATTTGTCTCGGGTTCATTGGTTGTGTCATCAAACAGTAAACAGTCAGAGTACGCTCTGGTTGTGCACAGTTCCTGTGGTGCACCTTGGGACGAGTTATTGACGTGCTCCCTGCCGAACGCGTGCTGTCAGGTACGACATGGTAGTCTTCAGGTCGTGTCTCTGTCCATGTAAAATGTTATTGGTGTCTTAAGTTCTCCACTGCGGGTGACCGTTGAATAGATGTTCTTTTGTTGACCATCGTCAGTCCGGTCTTTGTCATCCCAATGGGATTTAAGTGAGGGACATGCACGTGTTTGCCTAGGGTATAAAACCGGTGAGGCAGAGGCCGGTCGAAATAGGGAGTGATGTCACCACAGTGGGTTTAAGTTCCGAAATAATTGTTATGATGATGTACTTCGGAATATACTATTTGATAACCTAGACAGTTGGGACACAACGGTTAATTATAACAATTACTGTCGACTTAAATGCAACAATTGGGTGTTAAATAAACGTGTTGATCTCGGTGGTATGGACGTTAACGGACAACTACCGGAAATACCACCGAGGTCGTCATCACTGCGGCTGCTGGGTCGTGGGGCTTGTCGAAATAGCAAACGAGGTAGTTGTCAACGCCCAGAACTTAGTTGATCCACATGATACAC
>JAYSWT010000488.1:0-6793 GCA_043717905.1 bacterium
AGAAAACGTACTGCTCAACGTACTCGTGTCCGCGAAATAAGTGCGAAAGAGTTGACGGTAGCATATCCGTTAATCGAAGGGATCCTGGAGTATCTTGTCGCTCATCAACGCAGCAATTGGCGGCACCCTGAGGAGTGGTGGGGAAGGCGCGCAAAGACTCTCTGGCATACGTGGAAGGGTGATCCTTTCCGCATGTACGAAAGTGGCACGATCGACTCTGTGATGGCATGGAAAGGTGCACAGAAAGATGACCCAATTCCTGGCATCGGTCCAAAGATTGCGTCCCTCATCGCCATCTTCTTTGAGGAAATCGGTATGGACGCTGTTCCCGACGCATTTCCGGTCGATGTCCATGTGCAACGTTTTGCACTCGCACTCGGACTGGTGTCGCTTAAGCGCATCGATCCGATTTTGAACGAGACGCTCGAGCAGATTCTGCGCCCCGCACTTTCGGAACTCTGTCGTGAAGAAGGGTGGTCGCGCATTGCCCTTTCTCATGCGATTTGGTTTCGAGGCAACCGCGGCTGTACGAATTGCTCTCGCACGCTCCATGCCGAGCTCTCTTGCCCTGTCTACGTAGATTGCGGAGGTGTGCTTGCAAGCAAATCCTATTTCAGGATGGGCCTCTGGCTTCCGGAAGCAGGTCCGCTTCCCAAGGGCGGCAGTGCCAAGTTCATTTCGTTCGAAGACAAACCTCTGTTTTTGGGCACCGGCGCGTAAGCGCCGGCTTTTTTTTTACCCGAAAATGGAGAGACGTCTAGTCTTTGCCTAGATTCTTTGCCGTAGTACAATATGCCAATGGATATTCTCGGTAAGTTATTTGGTAGTTCCGCGCGTGTGCGCTTGATGCGACTCTTTTTGATGAATACCGAGGAGGTATTTGATAAGACGGAAATGGCAAAGCGTAGCAAGATAGCGGGTGAAACACTCAAGAAGGAGATTAAACTGCTTGAAGATATTGGACTGATAAAGTCGCGAGTGGTGGTGAAAATGCGCCCAAAGGCCTCTGGCAAGGATGGCGCACTCGAAAAAAAGAAAGTGGTAGGGTTTGGCCTCAATGTCAGTTTTCCTTACCTTACACCACTGAAGTCACTGGTGACCGAAATAGCGCTTGGAAAAGAAGACGTCGCAAGCCGCTTCAGAAACTGTGGGCAAATGAAGCTCATCATTGTTTCAGGTATCTTCATAGATGAATCTGATTCACGCCTCGATATTCTTATTGTTGGCGATAAGCTCAAGAAACCGATTATCGAGGGAGTATTGCGACGGCTCGAAGCAGAACTTGGCAAAGAGCTCACCTATGGTGTACTCGAAACTCCTGACTTTGAATATCGCTTCGGTATCTACGACAAATTCATCCGTGATGTCATCGACTACCCACATCTGGTGGTGCTGAATAAGTTGAATTTGTTCTAGGCACAGGTCAAACACACGAACATTGCGATTACCGTGTTGACCCGTGATATAATTATGTGGGGTAAACTCCCGTAGTTTGCATGCTCAACACAGAACAACAACAATACATTGATGCGCTGAAGAATAAGTATCCAGATATATCAAGGACGGCACTTCGCTCAATGCTTGAAGAGGCGAGCTGGCCAAGCCTCGTCATCGACGAAGCAGAAAAGTTTTATTTTCTCGGCGTCGCAACACCCCCACAACCTTTACCTGTACCTCCAGTGCAAGTGAACCCAACTCCAGCGCTGTATCCACCCGCGCAAGCACCAGCAACCCCTCAGAGCGGAAGTGCACAGGGAAATGGAGGCAAGGAGCAGGAAAAATATCCTCCTCAATTCAACTTAAACCAAACTGGAAAATTTCCACTCCCGATTCCCATCCTTGCAGGTGTCAGTATTATTGTCATCGCAATAGTCATTGTTGTGGCATATTTTGTCTTTTCTGGAAGTTCCAAGAAAGATGAGGTGGCTAAAGTTCCTGTGGATAATCAGAATTCTCAAGTTCAGCCAACAGCGAATCCCAACACAAACACAAGCAACAAAAATATTCCCGTAGCAAACACTGCACAACCCAACGACCTTGTCGCTGTCGTGTACAAAGATAGTGTGTTGCGGAGTATTGATGGGGGAGAAGTATTCGATAAGTACTTTAGTATTGCAACAACTAGTAAAATTGGTGTTGCTGATGTGCTGTCAATTTCGTTTCATCCGCTTGTGAAAGATAGGGTTGTCGTTACGACATACCAAGATGGCTTGTTCTTTAATGAGGGAAGAGAGAATAAGTGGGTACCAGTGCCTTTTCCTCCCCAACGAATTTACAGTTTTATTCTCGACAGAAACAGTCCAGATAACCGCATTTTTGCGTCCGGAGTAGTTGAAAACAACGGAAGAATATTTCGTACCAGTGACGCAGGAAAACAGTGGCGAGCGGTGTATGCGGAGCCGGGAATAGGTACCTACGTCTCATCAATTGCGCAAGATCCCAAAAAAATTAATACAATAATTGCTGGCACAAATGCGGGCACGGTAATTAAAAGCAGTGATGGGGGAGATACATGGAAGAATGTCGGACAAAAGTTGAGCGGTAATATAAGTACGCTAGGGTTTGATGCTGTAAAGAATTCATTTATCTACCTCTTGTCACTCCAGTCTTCAATGTACTATTCTCCCGACGGCGGATTGACTTGGTACAATTGGGAAGAAGAAAAACTCAAGGAACTCTATGCGCTACAAAAACGCGCCCAAGATGCCTACACGGCAGGAGACATGGCAAGCTATAAGGTACTCAACGCCCAAGCAAATGCACTGTCGCTACGGAACCAAGACAACCGTCAGCCCACAGGTATGCTGCTTGTTGTGCCAAGTCCGACGCTATCAGGAGTTATTTACACAGGTACGTCCAATGGACTTTATCGCAGTGATGACTATGGAAAATATTGGTCCAAGTTAAATATTATTGAAAGCGCTGAGGGATACCCAATCAGATCAATCGCAATCAATCCAAAAAATTCAAAAGAAATCGTTTTCGTATCAGGAAAGTCTTTCTATAAGTCCAAGAATGGAGGAGAGACCTGGGCGACTGTCCCGCTTGACAATAGTCGCAATGCATCATTTGTTGCGTATGATCCATTCGACTCTAGGGTGATATTCATTGGAATGAGTAGTATTTAAACGGGTTTTGGACTTCTGCTCGGATTGCGATACTATAAAGTTATAACTTTTTACTACTAGATACCTTAAACGACATGCTTGAAACATTCAAAAATGAATTTATCCAGTCACTTACCAATCTTACGAGCGGGGTGGGAGATTTTTCAATAAAACTTGCTGCGGCTGCGCTGTTTCTTGCACTTGGAGTTATCTTTGGTACAGCGGTGGGACGCGTCGTCGAGCAACTCGTTGATGCGCTCAAAGCAGACGAATGGCTGCGGAAGGCAGGTGTGGAAAAGGTACTCCTTCGGGCGGGGTATCCAATGCGCGCAGGAAAATTCTTTGGTGGACTCGCGAAACTGTTCTTCATCGTCCTTATGCTTGTCCCTGCATTCGATATCATTGGGCTCGCACAGGTCAACATGTTTTTAAATGAAGTGCTGAGTTACATTCCTCAAGTAATAATCGCTGCGGTGATTTTGTTTATTGCTTCGGTGGCTGCGGATATTCTTGGTGACATGGTACATGGGACAGGAACTGCGCTCGGCTCACGCGTCTCACATCTTCTCGGCACGGTCACGCGCGTATCAATCTGGGTATTCGCGTTTATCATGGCACTCTCTCAGCTCGGTATTGCCCCGCAGTACATGTTCACGCTCTTTACGGGCTTTGTAGCGATGCTCGCCATCGCAGGGGGGCTTGCGTTTGGTCTTGGAGGGAAGGAGGCTGCGGCGGATCTTATTCGCGAGATACGCACGGATATCAAACTCAAGAAGTAGTCGACTTCCACATTCGGTGCATTACTAGGCTTTCCCAACAAAAGCAGGTCACCATAGCAGACTATGGCTCCCTTTGCATTTTGTTGGTCCAAGCCGTCGTACTGCACATGAATCTGAAAGTCTTTGGAATCTCCAAATAAATATAGTTAAGCGGAAAATGAAGAACACCCCAACTCTTGCGAGTTCGGGGTGTTTTGTATCGCGACACACATGAGGTTGTCGGTCACCGTTGGTATTGATGGGGGTCGTCGAGTCCTTGGGTCGTGACGCTGAGACCGAGGCGGTAGCTTGGGTCAGATGCCTGCCTGCTCTTTTTACTCAGGGCATCTTGAGATCCAGCGCTATAGCGGCGCCATGCTTCTGCTGCATCTACTCCCTCGCGGTAGGGGCAAGCAGGGTCGTGATACCAGCCATTCATATGGCAGGTCGAACAGGATTCGCTCAAATTGCTCTCCCTGCAGTAGGTTTATGCGTGCTCGAAATGAGCTAGCTACTATTTAAAATAGCACGTTTTGCTAAAAAGTCAAGGTTTAATGGGACTAATTTGAGGCTATGCACAGGGTATCCCCAGAACCCAGAAAACTGAGGTTTTGTAATGCTTGACAGTATTCTTGCCATGGCTATACTAGCTATTACGCAGATATGAGAAACCTTACTCAATTTCAGCTATAAAGCGCGATACACGCCTTGTTTGGCTTGTGTCCGCTCGAAGCGGATTTTTGTTTTAGGAACGAAACGGTTGGACGACTACTTCTTTGACTTACGAATTCCATTCTCGATTTACCAGTCGATAGTATCGCTGGTGGTAACAACGAGAAATGGGTATATCGAAAGATATACAGATTCTCATTACTGTCTTTTCAGGAGCAGTATGAGAAAGTAAAAAGGTGTGATCATCGAGCAACACACCAAGATACTCTACCTTTAGATCCATCCGTAAGGAGGTCTTTTCGTCGGTAGAAATATTTTGGTGATCACACAAAACACTCGTGTCTGAATATTTCGAAACAAGTATTCAGACAGAAAAAATAATGTTGCGGTTACGTTCGGCACTTTTGCGAGTGTCGGACAAAATGGTTTTTTGGGTTCCCAATAGAACCCAAGAGCATATGGTGGATGCCTTGGCTGTAAGAGGCGATGAAGGACGTGGCGTAGCTGCGAAAAGTTCCGGGGAGGCGTGTAGCAACCTTTGATCCGGAAATCTCCGAATGAGGAAACTCACACGGTTTTAAGACTGTGTACTCTACGATGTAGAGAGCGAACCTGGGGAAGTGAAACATCTCAGTACCCAGAGGAAAAGAAAACAATTGTTATTCCCGAAGTAGCGGCGAGCGAAAGGGGAAGAGCCCAAACCTGTATGCGCCGCGCACGAACTGTGTAAACGGAGCGTGCGCGGCATGTATAGGGGTTGTAGGGCAGGGATTGGCGTAAGCCGAAAAGTTACAAAATATGCACATAGAAGAATTTGCTGGAAAGCAAAGCCCCAGAGGGTGATAGCCCCGTAGTCGAAATGTGTCATATCTTTTTGGTCCCTGTTCCTGAGTACTTCTAGACACGAATAGCTAGGAGGAAGCTAGCGGAACTAACCGTTAAGGCTAAATACTACTTACAGACCGATAGTGAACTAGTACCGTGAGGGAAAGGTGAAAAATAGTCCGGTGAGGACGTTGAAATAGATCTGAAACCATATGTTTACAAGGAGTCAGCGAGGTTCGTAAGGACCTCCATGGCGTGCCTATTGAAGAATGAGCCAACGAGTTAATGCATGCGGTCGCTTAAGTCCATCCGGGACTGAGGCATAGGGAAACCGAGTATGAATAGTGCGACATAATATCGTATGCATTAGACCCGAAACCTGGTGAGCTTGCCATGAGCAGGGTGAAGTTTGTAGAAATACAGATGGAGGCCCGAACCCGTTAGTCGTGCGACTCTATGGGATGACTTGTGGCAAGGAGTGAAAAGCTAATCGAACTGGGAAATAGCTGGTTCTCTCCGAAATATGTTTTGGCATAGCGTCTGAAGTACCCTCTGGGGGTAGAGCACTGGATGGGCTGAATAGGGAGAAATCTCGTCAATCCAATCAAACTCCGAATACCAGAGATTAACGTTTCAGGCAGTAAGACTCCGGGGGCAAAGCTCCGGTGGTCAAAAGGGAAACAGCCCTGATCTCCAATTAAGGTCCCTAAATCCATGCTAAGTGCAGTTTGAAGGTGGTGGAATTTCTCTGACAGTAAGGATGTTGGCTTAGAAGCAGCCATCATTTAAAGAAAGCGTAACAGCTCACTCACTAAGAGATTCTGCGCCGAAGATAATCGGGGCTAAGCATGGTACCGAAATTGAGGACTTGTCGCTTCTTAGGAAGCGGGGAGTGGTAGGAGAGCGTTCGCAGCCGCGCTGAAGCGAAAGCCGTGAGGCATCGTGGAGCGCTGCGAAGTGCGTATGTTGGCACAAGTAACCGCAATGAAGGTGAGAAACCTTCACGCCGAAAGACTAAGGTTTCCTTCGCTATGATAATCAGCGAAGGGTTAGTCGGTCCTAAGGGGATGGTGATAACCGAACCCGATGGGCACATGGTTAATATTCCATGACTTCGCATAGATGCGATGGGGTGACGAAGTATAGTATGTATAGCCAGTTATTGGATTCAGGTCGGGCTCTTCATTATGTGACTTAGGCAAATCCGGGTCACTCACTTTAATGTGGGATGAAAGAGAGTTCGCGACGGTTGGGTACGCCCAATTTAAGTATACAAAGCATGCTTCCGAGAAAAGCCTCTTAGCTCTAATCTATGTGGAACCGTACCGAAAACCGACACAGGTGGTCACGTCGAGAAGACGAAGGCGAACGAGTGATTGTTTCCCAAGGAACTAGGCAAAAAAGCAACCGTAACTTCGGGATAAGGTTCGC
>JAYSWT010000489.1:0-2725 GCA_043717905.1 bacterium
GTAGGCAATCCCGTGTTCCGTCATTAACGAACGTACTAGAACGACTTAGGTTTCTGACTCATATCCTTAAATGAGTTCATTACTCATCGTTTATCGGGCAGGGCTTACCAAGAATGAAAGTTGAATTCATGGCTCCCGATAACATCGGTGTTCAGACGTGCTACCGGAGGATGTGACGTTCCATCACTGGATATTCAGATTCAAGCAGTTTAGCTTTAACCATATCGTTCAGGCGTTGCGGAACCACAACTTACACATCTTCAATTGTTTTCCGCTTTATAAACATGCTCTTGTCCCCTTACTCTTTCGAGTTTAGGTTAGTTATTCGCCTTGAAGTCAGTTGCCCTGAACTTCAGCCAACTGAGTTGGCAATTCAATTAATGCGTGCCACGGCGCACACTTTCACCGCATCCGGCTCAAGCCTTATTAACGCTCCGTTTGGAACGCGGTTTCACCACTTCCAACCCTTTCGAGTGAACTTGTCTGTGACAATTAGGATGTAACAAAACGCGGTTGTTGTTTCCATCTCCGCCGCCGTGAATACGATAGATAATGTGATGGCTATGCCAGCCTGTTATCTTCGTTATCTTTTCTTGGCAGTTTGGACATAATCCGTTTTGTTCCCGCCACAACGACAGCAATCTTTTGTAGCCTTGTAGGTTGGCTTCCATCTGAACATCTATTCGACCTTCAAAGTAAGTTTCCCACTGCGTAGCATAAGGATTTGCTTCCCCGCGAACTTTAACGTGCCTTTTTATCGAAACGCTTCGAGCTTTGAACAAATGTAAGTTTTTAGACATACCTTCCTTGTTCGTAACTTGTCCGTAGAATACCCAACGGTCGCCGCCTCTGGTGGTAAAGTATTTATCCTTTATCCAAAAGCTGTTTTTATTTGGGTGTCGTCGTTTTGACCATTGCCACAATGCTTTGAAGATAACATTATCCATCTTTTCAAAGGTTTCCGTGCTGGAAGAATGACGATGATAATTTGCCCAACCTCTAATAACGGGATTGAGCAAACCAATCAAATTTCCAGTCGTCGCACTTTTGTTGGAGCGAACAATTGTCCGCACTTTTTCGATGAATGAACGGATATTTTTCTTGGACGGTTTGATTACGAACTTTCCGTTGTATTTACGGACGTTCTGTCCAAGAAAATCGAAGCCGTCAGCAATGTTTGTTACTTTGGTTTTCTCGTTCGAGAGTTCCAAGCCGCGTTCTTTGAGAAATTTCTCAATTTGCGGTTTGACTTCCGTTTCGAGCAGTTCTTTCGTCCTCCCCGTTATTATGAAGTCATCGGCATAGCGCACAAAGTTGATTTGTTGAGCTTGTGCTTTGGTTGTTGATTTCAACGGGTAGCGCATTCTCAATTCGGTTTCGAGTTTATCCAAGACAAGATTTGCCAACACGGGCGATATTATCCCGCCTTGCGGCGTGCCTTCTTCCGTCCGGTTGAAAACAAATTTGTCAAGGTATCCGGCTTTCAGCCATTTACGGAGTATTGCTTTGTCCATTGGAACATTCTGCAATAACCATTCGTGACTAATGTTATCAAAACAGCCAAAGATGTCGCCTTCAAGTATCCATTCGGCTCGGTCTTTTCGCGCTAACGCAATATAACATTGCTCAATGGCATCGGCGGTTGACCGTCCTTTACGAAAACCGTAAGAGTTCGGGTCTGCCGTCGTTTCCGAAATTGGGTCAAGGGCAAGCAAATATAGTGCTTGCATTGCTCTGTCTTTCATTGTCGGAATACCTAAAGGGCGCATTTTGCCGTTTGATTTCGGAATATACACGCGCTTTAGTGGCAAAGGTTTGTAACCTCTGTTTTTGAGGACGCGCACTGCCGCTATTTTCTTTTCGGGTGTTTCCCAAGTTACCTTGTCAACGCCCGAAGTTCTCTTTCCAGAGTTTTCCGTCACTTGTTTGACGGCAAGTAGTTTGCCGCTTAACGAGTGAGTTAAAAGATGTTGCAAGGATTTGACCTTATTCCATCTCTTGTCCTGTGTTGCCTTGACAATACGCGCTTGCAGCCGACACACGTTTTGTTTGACTTTGCGCCATTCGACGCTCTGCCAATCCGTCACGCGGGAGACCGCACCAACTTGATTCATTGCTGATTCGGTTGTCATTTGCCTGTTCTCCTAAAATCGGTTCGACGAGTTATCTTGTCAGTTAAGACCATCGGGAAGTCTGCCCGCTTTCGCGCCGGATAATGTTTCAATCCGTATCCGCTTCATTACAAAAGCGGCATTCGCTTTTTCCCGCTTCCTATTCCCGCAATCCTTTCGGCTTGCCTCACGGCTTGCTTTCCTCATTTCAAGGAAGATGACGGGGTTATCACGTTCCGCATAAATACCCGAACGGGTTAGGTCTTGCCTTTTCGCCGGTGGTTCAACATCTACGTTGAAGGAACTTGTAACCTTCAATCTTGACCACTTGCCTTTTGGCTCAAGCCTGACAGCATCTTTGGCTTGTTTCCATTGACGACGTTTATCAGCAATTTACATAAGTTGACCATACCGTTCAATCCTAGCTCCGCGCCTTCTTGATGCTGAAAGCAACGGCTACATTGTTCCACAGGCTTCAAACCTTACTGTTACCAATAACGCTTGCTGTGGTAGGATACCGTTAGTAGAATAACGGGTGATGTCATAACTTTGGAAAGTTAAGCATCACAACTATTTATACGACTTCGTGTCGCACACAATTCAATGGACGTGAG
>JAYSWT010000490.1:0-1026 GCA_043717905.1 bacterium
ACATTCATCAGTACTGAGATTATTAAATCGATAGCAAGGCTTAAAGCGGTTCTTAACCTGTTCATCTAGACGCAGTATGGTGTTTAGGCGATCTGTACCAACTAACACTACTGCAATTTCTAAGTGATCTGAAATATCCCGAATCTCTGATAAGGCTTTCTTGGGAATGCGCTGGGCTTCGTCAAAAATTATCATTTCAACCTGGCAACCACGCAAAACTTGATACAGTCTTTCTCGTAAATCTGGAATTCTGCCTTGGGTCGCTTGGTAGTTAAGACGCTGCAATAGTCCCACAAATAAGGCACTCACTGATAAATCTTCGGGGCTGTGCCAATAGACAACAGGAATATTTGGCGGTTGACCTGTGACCTGAACTACCTTGCTTTTCAGTCTGTAAGTATTACAGTTTACTGTTTTACCCGTGCGGGATTCACCAACCACTCTACAAGAGCGCCGAGCCAAGCGCTTACCATCCAACCAAAGATGAAAATCCAGCATCTGTGGGACTACTAAAACACGCTTCTTTCCCAGTTGGCGGATTTTTTTCTCCATATCATCTGGGTCGGGCTTCTCTGCTTTGGAGCGGGTTGATGTCATGACAGTTTCCTCCTATTTGTCATTTGAATTGATAGCCATGCTATTGGCATAACTGCTCGTAGTCATAGACCTGGATTTTTGGTAATGTCGCATAATCAAATTCTTGCTCTAGTTCATCTTCATCCTCCTCAATGTTTGGGGCTAAAGGGCTTTGGATGCGGCTAACAGGTGAAGCTTTCTCCCTCAGTAGATCTTCTACAAAGCGGTTTCGGTCACATCTCTCTGCTAATACCGATCGATTTGTTATTCCCTTGCCAACCTTACGTATTCTCTTATTGCTGGCTTTAGCGTCCGCCAAGGTCAGTCTTTTAGTTTGTATGTTATGGGCATGGGCACGAGCCAGAAATACATCCTGCCCACCTTTTTGGATGTACACCAACAAGGTGGTGATATCGAGTGGATTGTAGCGTATAACTACCGACTCTCCGG
>JAYSWT010000050.1:0-2131 GCA_043717905.1 bacterium
TCGGCCGAACTCCTACGCAATTCACCTCCTTCACCAGGCGACATCGCCATGTTCAAGGATAAGCACATTCTGAAGGACGGTATACATTGCGACATGTCAATTTCTGGCACTTTGAGGCCAATCTTAGCGGAAACTTTGCGACTCCAGGCATTTCACGCCACACATAACTTGCACCACCCAGGTTCCAAGGCAACCTACGAGTTATTAAAAAAACAGGTGATTTGGCCCAGTATGCGGCATGATGTTAAGTTGTGGACGGAACAATGTTCAGGTTGTCAGGAACAAAAGATAACCCGACACATCAAACCTCCAATACAGCATTTATCAACAGGCAACCGTTTCGACACGTTGCACATTGATCTGGTTGGACCACTACCTTGTGATCGCGGTTACACTTACTTACTCACTATGCTAGACAGGAAAACCAGGTGGTTCGAGGTCATTCCTCTTAAGTCCATTTCGGCAGAAATCGTAGCCCATCACATCATAAAGGACTGGATCGCCAGGTACGGCGTTCCTCTAAGCATTCGAGACCCAGATTTTCGAGAGACTCACCTCTAAGTTAGGGATAAAACACCTTAGGTCCATCGCATACCATCCCCAAACCAACGGCATGCTTGAGCGTTTCCACAGGACTTTAAAAACTTCCTTGAGAATCCTCACTACCACATATAATGGGACGCAAGCGCTACCTTTCCTGCTTCTCGGGTGGAGAAATACCCCATCACGCACAACCGGAACGTCACCTTTACAGTTGCTTTTCGGTACATCCACGGCCATGTCCAACGAATTGATAGACCTCGGTAATGAGCCTACATTGAACGAACTGGACACAGCTAGGAGACATTTCCTTGCGTTGGACACGAACCCAGCTTTAGCGCCTCCAGTTCTTATAGGCCTTACGTCCCAAAGAATTTTCACCTTGCAACGCACGTTTGGATTCGGAAAATCCAAGATTCCGGTCTTAACGCAAGATACTCGGGACCATTTCCAATTTTGAGCATTCAGGATAACTACGCCAATATCCTAATTGACGGTGAAAAACAAACCATTAACTTATCACGGCTTAAGCCAGCCTTTGGTTTTTCCGAGGACATCCCCTCACGCGAGAGTGTCGTGAGCAATTCTCCGCTCAATGAGCATGCACCTATCTTCGTCCCACTAACCGTAACGCAACCACAAACCGTTATACCACACTTTGAAACTCCCAGCGACACTTCATCGGAAACAACAGAACCTTGTGTGGAACCTACCACACCGAACTTTATCAAAATTCCAACATTCAATCAACGAGTAATCGACAGCAACACCAAGAAGAACACTTGGACGAACGCAACTTCTTTACCTTCACCAGCAGATTTCAATGTCACGACCATACCAAGTTCAACAGAAACGCAACCACAACATGTCAAATGGGCTAGAAACGTGACGATCAACACCAATCTCAACGTACCACAGCGACTTTATAGGACGCAGCCTTTGTGAACTCATACTTTCTTGATCTTTTCTTCTTTTACTTATTCATCTCGCATGACACAGGATGCCACACCTGTCTCATACTGTGTACAAATGTGTATAGTTGTTGTGGTAAACACATAAATAGAAATAACATCATTTCTTAAATAACAACATTAAATCATAACTTATTAAATCACACAAAAAAAGTGGTCCCCTTGTTGACCCCTTCTACCAAAGTCACCAAAGTGATTATCTTACAAACCGCACCGTAAGATAACACAGCCGAAGAACCAATCCAGAAGTCTTACGTTGCGATACAGTAATAGTCTATAAAAGGAACGCTATTCCCGCAGTACGCCTGCGGACCCAAGAGACAATAGATTTATGTTTGTATTTCTGATTAGACAAAATCCTCGACAAGCTGAGGCGTCTCTTGGAAGACGATATGAAAACTCAGCATGAAAACGACTAAACGTATGACTGGTACTGAAGCATGATTAACATTTGGGTGTAGTGTAATGCTCTGTCAAATTGTGATGGGTGTACATTTAAAATGCTAGTTTGCATGTCAAATTGGAAATATAACATGCCTAGAATAGAAATCTGCAAGTTATCGCTCCCGAGATCATAGCATGTGGGTGTCAGATATAGAACATGACTATGGTCTATTTTA
>JAYSWT010000491.1:0-45970 GCA_043717905.1 bacterium
TATGTGGGAAAATCTTCATTATCGCTTCAGATTAATAATGTGCTCTTTGGGTGGTGTTGGCGCTTCGTGCTTGCCGAGAAATACCTTATGCGATGAAAGATTTGCTTTTGGCATATCCGAGAGATGAGTAGCCTCTCTTTCATTACTGATTCCAGAGTAAAGCCTTGTGTGCACTGGAGTTGGTGGCTCTACTTCTTTCAATTCTTTTATATTACTGCCACGATGCACAGCGACTTCTTCCCATTCTTCATCCTCCTCAGCTTCTTCGTTTCGACCCCATGGAATTTTAGCCCAGCGTGTGTTCTCTCCTGTGCTACTTGCAAACGAACGACGACGAGATGCAGCGTACGACTGGAGCACAATTGCTGCCGCAACACAGAGCACCATCAGTGAAACAAACATGCCGAGGAGTTTTTTCCATGGAATTACCCAGAAATAGACGGTGTCCTGCAGTGTCCCTCGACCGCCATATTCAAGGTCGAGCATTGCCTTATATCTTCCAAAACTACCCTCAGATGCCCAGACCGAAGACAACATTGCTTTTGCAGAAGGTTCAAGACGCTTCGCTTCTTGATTTGCATCGATGGTTGCGACTTCACGGCCGCCTTTATCGTAAATGCGAATTTTTCCACGCGGGACTTCTCCGCGATTGCCAATATTTTCAATACTGTAATTAAACGACGCGGAGTTATCTGCAAAAACTCCTTTTGTGGGTATGAAGGTGTTGAGTTGGAGCCGTTCATTGATATCATCGAGTACTTCGATGTTTACTGCGATATCAGTGGTGTCTGACTTGTTTGCCTCCGCATCGGGGCGAGTACCACCCGCTGAGAGATGAATTGTTGCGTGGTAGAGACCAGGCTTTGCATTGAGGTTAATTTGTACCGTTATAGGGACTTCTTTTTGTTCGCCGGGAAGTAAGTCAACAGAGCCACGAGTTACTTCTATCCAACGTGCGAGTGACTCTCCGAGCTGCTTTTCGTGCGTACCGGCCAAATCACTTGAGCCAGACTCGCCTTCTTTTGTATCAATATCCGTTACCCAAGGATAGATAGTCACGAGATGTTTCGTGGTATTTACCACAGTCATACTATAGTGGAGGATTTCCCGTACCTTACCCTTTCCATCAATCACAGCCGGTGTTGCAGTAAATGAGCCTGCAGCAGCGACAAAATTTGGAGCAATACAAAAGAGCGCGACAATACACACAAATAGATACTGCCCGAGTTTTATCGAGGAAAAGTGCTGCATGGGATGTACTCTATTATATGTCATAGAAATGGATTAAAAGATGGGGACAACTACATATTGTGCACTCGTGGTATATGCCCCCGCAGGCTGCGCAATGTGTGCCTCGAGTCGAAATATAAAATCAGCAGTATCGGCAGTCACGGGTCCTGAGTTATACATAATCTCTTCAAAGGTAGTGGAGGAAAATTTTGCATACCTATCATCGACAAAGAAACGAATTGGGTTACCCGAAAGCGCACCGTCTGTTGTGTGGTAGCCGTAACAACCTGCAGCAGTCGAAAGACATCCTACCGCCCACGTTGTCGGAACAGCATTTGTTCCAACAACGTCAGGGATTGTGTCCCCGAATCTGTTTGCAAGATCACCATTGCTTCGGATTAACACCTGATATCCTTCGGTAGCATTGGTAGAAACAGTCAGACGCTGAGCAGCGGTGACTCCAGTTGTTCCCACCTGGACTGTCCCAAACGGTACCCCCGTTGCTGTGGTATCTACGTCGGTGATAATGCCACCGGTAGGAGTAGTCGAAGAAAGCCCCGCAACGGTAAAGGTGAGAGTTCCCCCTTGAGTCGCGAGCGATGGGTAGGTCTCACCCGAGCCAAGCGGGACTGGCCTTGCATGATTCACATCCCAAACCCGAAAGAAATAGGTGGTATTCACACGAGCACCCGCATGTTTGATTGAAAATTCATATTCAGTAGCTGTTGAAGCTAGAGGATTTGAGGTCGAGGTCGTGGTTGCAGCTTCATAGTGCCTCCCTTTCGCTGCAGAATCAGTTAGGAGCAGTGTCGAAATCGCAGTATCATCTCCAATCGTGCTGGTTGCGTAACACCATATTGAATTTATTGCACAAGAAGAAGTTCCAACCAAATCAGTCACGCCTCGAGAAAAGTCACCCCATTCTGAGTACTGCAACATGAACTTCTGATTTACTCCGTTTGAGCCACCAGTTTCATTGAGTGTGACGCGAAGTTTAATTTTATTTTGCGTAACAATATTTGTCGGCGCGGTATTCTCAATAGCAAGCGGAGCGGTGGGGGTTTCGTTTTCCTCATCATCATACCAGCGCCAATTCTTAGACTCCGCGGTATAACCTGCTGTACGCACTGTTGGATATGATGCAGAATAATCATTAAATACAGTATCATTTGCCTTGACCATCCTAAAACAGTAGGGAGTGTCGGTGGCCGCATTGTTATTTTGGATGTTCCAATCATACTCGACGTCCTCGCCAACCGCTGTAGAAAAAGGATTGAGGAGTGTGGGATTTGACTCGCTGTAAAGTCCAGCGCGGTCGGAAACTGAAAGTAGTAAATCCCCACCCGTTGGAGGATTGAGAGACAAATTTGTCCCATCAGCAGGAGCGGCATTAAAACCACGCCACTCTGACCCTGACCCTGGAGCGCCAAGACTGGTCCATGACCCTATTGCCCCACAGGTGCTCGTCCGCACACCATATTGCAACTTAAATTGTGTCGACGAAGCGAGCATTGTTGTCGTCGCTACTGTAAGTGACATGCGCAAGCGCAGGTTTGCAAGGTTTCCTGGAGGTGAATCAGCGGCAGTAATCTCGGTATTTTCACCCACTGGGGCGCCACTTCCTGAGGGCCAAGCGACGGCAGGCTTCACTGCTGCGTTATCGATATAGAAGCGATACGAGTTTTGCGCAAAAGTAGGAAATTTATATTCTTGGGCTGCATCGTAGGTTATTACTAAGACATTATTCCAGTAACTATAGTTCGCAACATTTCGGGTATTACTGACTTCGAGCGAACGTTTTGTCCAAGCGATTGTGTCCGTCGTTGAAAATGTCGAAGAGGCAATTGGATTCAAATACACGGCATTATATGCTTCAGTGTCACCGTTCTCGGCTATCGTTGAGGTGACACCGTTTTCGGCAAACGTCAGTGTGCCAACAGTTATTGTCGTCGCAGCGTTTGAATGCAAATGATTGATTTCAAGATAAACACTTCGGAATGTTTTATTTACCGTCTCAGGAAGTTCGATGTGCATTGCTCTGTTATTCCACGCACCAAGTACATTGGATACACCCTGCTGTGCTACTGAATAAAGCACTGAGCGAGTTGTTGTACCCCCAAGTGAACCATTCCATGTGTAAGTGATATAGGCCTCAACCCCAGGAGGAGTACCAGAGTTTGCAGCGGAGAATTGCGCAGCTCCCGCAAGCGTTGTGGTCGAAGTCCAAAAGTTTCCAATATCCGCACTCATATTATAAATAATTGTCGGCGTATCCCCTGCACGTGGATTAGTTGCGGCAAATGTATAGACGTTGGATTTTTCTGTTGAAGTGCCAACTTTACCGAATATAGTCATATTCGTTGCTGCAACTGGCGCGACGTGGATTTTGTACCAAATATTTTTCACGGAAAGCGAGCCATTGGAGATAGTCGGAGTAATCGTGGCAAAATTATTTCGAGTGACTCCTGGAGCGGTAGTACGTTGGTCCTCGAAGTAACGCACGGTCTCTGTTTGTGCAGTTGAGCCAGTCGAGTAGCGATAGGTCACCACCACTTCCCCGCCAAGCGCAGAGAGTGCAACGGGACCGTTGTTGATATTGAGTGTCTGTGCAGTGTTGCGCTGAAATGCCGTTCCACTCACTGCGGGCTTGTAAATAACGTTAACGGTATTGTCGTCAGTATTTGTTTCTACCCACGCATAGGCTTGGCTCGGTGTCGGCATTGAGGTGATTTGAAAATCAAATGAACCGACTAAAGCAGAGTTCACTTCTGCATGCATATCAAAGTACACATCAAGAATGTCCGCATCCGCTGCGGCATCAGGAATATTGGCGGTGTATGAAAACCCACAGACAGCGGAAATTGCACATGCGGTTTGCTTGGTGCCAGTGTCGGTGCCTGCGGTTGAGTCGAGGGGAAACCGTACTGTTTTTGTCTCGGTATGGGAAACAAGTGAGTAGTCTGACTCATAGGTAACGACGAGTCGCATGGTCGTGAGGGTGCGATTTCCGAGTGCAAGGGTGGTCGAAGCAGAAGCTACTACCGCAACTCCCGAAGCCCACTGTACGTCGCTTTGTCGGTCAAACAGTGCGGTGACATCATGGGTGCCACGAACGTAGCCGGTAAGTCCAGTGGTTGAATAAATCGAAACTCCTGCTGCCTCAGCTACGGGAACGTCTGTTCCTGCAGAGGAAGACCCACCCGCATCAAGGAAGACATCGATGCCAGTGAGGTTCGAGGACGAGGCAACAATGAAGCCGAGCTCGAGATATGCATTCACGACACGAATGTTACTTCCATTTAAAACGATAGATTTTGTCCCTGCGCCAACCTTACTGCTTGCCCACGCAACACCGACATAAGAACGTACACCGCTCGCGCGTTGTGAATTATCTGACTCACCGCCAAGTTCATACTCCACTGTTCGCAACTGCTTCGGCGAAGGAGTACTATCGCTCCCCCCAAGTGCCGCATCGTAGGTGATGACGACTTCATTTCCGAAATACGAGGTATTTGCAACATTCACTGTTTCGTTTATTTCAATTGATCGAGAAGTCCACGATATGGAATTTCCGTTCGAAAGTGTGGATGATGCTATTTTGGTGAAGTAGCGCGTATGAAACGACTCGGTGTCACCATTCTCAGTAATCGCTGTGGTTGAGGCATTGACGCCAATCGTCACCACACCGACCGCTATTGTTCCACCGTTGGTATGATTGTAATTGGTGAGGAGATATGCGGAACGATAGGTCTTAGACACCGTTTCAGGAAGTTCAAGAAAAACCGGATGGTTATAGTCTTGACCCGCAAGGGCAGTGGCACCCTGCATTGCTCCTGAAAAAGTTACACTCTTAGTTACATCTGAAGAAGTATTTCCATCCCACGTGAAGGTCACAAATGCCTCGAGTCCGACTGGGGCATTTGAAACAGATGCGCGCGACTCTCCCCCGAGATCGACTGAGGTGTTCCAAAAATTACCAATGTCCGCACTGAGGTCGTGAATGATGGTCGGTGAATCTCCTGAGCGTGGGTTGGCTCCAGTTATTGCATAGGTTTTGAATTTTTTTGAAGAAGTTCCAACTGCGCTGCCAATATTGATATTCCCTGCTACGATAGGAGCAGTCTGCACGCGATACCAAATGTTTTTTACTAATTTTCCCGAATTTGAAATCGCTGCAGTAGCAGTTGCAAACGTCGAGGTTGCAGTGGCGGGATTGGTGGTATCCTGATCAACAAAATAGCGCACCGTCTCAGTTTGCGCTGCAGCTCCCGTTGAGTAGCGGTACGTGACAACCAGTTCACCACCAAGAACTCCGAGTGCGACCGTGCCATTAATGATGTTCAGCGTTTGTGCAGTATTGCGAGTAAAATTCGGTGCTCCTATCGTTGGGCGGTATATAGCATTAACTGTAGTTATATCTGCAGTTGCCTCGTTCCATGCAAAGGCAGGACCAAGTGCTCCTCCTGAAATTTGTGGCTGTAGCGTTGATGCCGTTGCAGAGTCTACCATTGCGTGTATTTCAAAATAGACGTCAAGAATATCCGCATCCGAGGTAGCGTCGGGAATGTCTGCGGTATAGGTAAACCCGCACGTCGCAGCTGCCGCACATGTCGCTTGGCGTGTGCCGGTGTCAGTGCCATTGTTCGAGTCGAGAGGAAAGCGAACAGTCTTCACTTCGCTGTGTGCAGATGCCGACACGCTCTCCTCATAAGTAATCACCAGCTTGATGGTTGTGAGTGCACGATTTGCTGCAGCAGAAAAGGTTGATGACGCCGCTGCAACCACACCGACACCAGAATTCCAATTTGCATCAGAGGTAGTTGCAAAAAATGCAGTCACTTCGTGTGTACCGCGAAAATATCCTGAAAGGCCTGAGCCAACATATGGTGTGTTGGCTGCTACTTCACCAACGCGCACATCGGTGCCTGTGAGTGCAGAACTCGACGCATCAAAAAATACGTCCAGTCCAGTAATGTTCACGTTGGCAGTAATTTGAAACGCAACATCGAGGTACGCATGCACGACCCGAATACCCGAACCAGCTATAACAATCTGGTCTTGACCAGCAGTGGCTTTGGTCGTTGCGTTGGTAGAGCCAAAATATGAAATGACACCAGCGGCCCTCACGGTGTTCTCGCTTCCATTTCCGAGCATGTATTCAATCGTGCGCAGTTGTTTTCCAGTATAGGCAGCACCTGCCACGCTCGGAGCAAATGGAGTGGTAAGTCCAAGGTAGAGGTCAATTCCTCCAAAACTGTAAAATAGTGTCGATATCATAATGAACATGACACCCGTCTGCTTTGCAAAGAACTTTATCAGTGGAAGAAACTTACTTGTGCGCATCATACATCAAGACCGTTAGGTGTACTTGTCGCATTACCATCTCCTTCACTTTTAGCTGTTGTCGTAGTCCCTGCCCCAGTGATTGGAAGTGCTGCTTGGTCTGGCTGAGTGATTGGCGCGGTTGGGGTATATGGTTTCTCATCATTCACCCGCCTTGCTTCCTCGGTTATATCAATTGTTTTTCCTGATGAAATATCATAACCAACCATGTGGGCATTACCCTCGCTGGTGCGTTCATCCCAAGTGATAGCAAAGCGTGGTTTTTCACTTTTTTCTCCACTTTTTGAAATCTTCTGCGTCGTCCCAGTTTTCATGCTGTAGACATAGACATTCCACGAATTATCTTGGAATGATTGCCAGGTAACGAGACCTCCTGCGACGGACGGAAACATATCGTGCCCTGGGTTTGTCGTGACTCGTGTCACATGCCAACTTGTATCTATCCCAAGCTGGGTGTTTATTTCGGGCAGAGTGGTTGAAGAGTAGTACTCTGTTGGGACGAGACGCTCCGCGAGAAATACTTCCCAGTTGCCGTCCACCCAACCTTGCCATACCACATCTCTCCCATCAACTTTTGCATTAAAATTACTTTCATTTGAATGGGTGAGCTGTACTATTTCTGGAGTACCCGTTGCTCCTACATTCGCATAAAATATTTGCCAGCGCCCACTCCGGTTTCCTTGCCAAACAACAGACTTGCCGGAGACATCGATTGCAGGAAATGCACTGTCCCACGCTGCGGAAGTAAGCTGCTCTTCAATTCCCGCGCGAGTCATAAATATTTGTTTATACTGCCCACCCGCATCAGGGAGAGAAGAGACACTTGTCACCACACGAGAAGGGGTAAGGCTTGCCTCGCTATTTGGCCTGTCCTTCAAACAGTAGTACCCCGTTGTATCAAGTGCGACGCAACCCTTGGTAAACTCATCTTCTACCTCTTTGCGAATAGAGGAACGCATCCCATCTTCTTTTTCGCGTATGATCTCTGCGGCAATTTCCTGAGCGCTCTTTTCTTTTGGAACGATTTCACTTTCAGTCGACGAAGCTTCCAGCAGCACATCGGTCGAACTCGCAGTGATCACATCAGTTGAACTTGCACTGGAGTCCCCTCCTCCTGATATGACTGGGGCCGAGGATGCATCATCACTTGGGGTTGTGGTTGCACCAGCTGTCTCATCTGTCGAAGTGGCAGTGCTCGTTGCAACAGTTGTATCTATCGGCTCGGTCGAGCTTGCGTTAGAGTCTGCTGCTTCCACGGTGGTTGAACTCTCTCCGGAGGAGAAGAGCCCGCTCACGAGCAGTACAGCTCCTGCAGCAGCACTTGAGAGATCAGCGGCAAACGAGTCTTCCTGTGGAGGAGCATCCTCGGGAGGTGTACTCACCGTACTCTCCGTAGCTGTTGTAACGGTAGTGGTAGTGGCGCTGACTTCGTCATCTGCTGCGTATGCGGGAGCGAGCGGATAAATGAAAATCATTGGGAGGAGAAGGATAGTTACAACTTTTCCGAATACTCCTCTTGAAACTGCAAAACTCGTGAATGGAAGATCATTAACTTCATGGTAGTGAGCAATATCTGCAACAGCAGAAATGTGCAATGCGTGTGGAGCGGACAGCGGAGAAAGCTTCACGATATGTTGTGTATCGTTATTTTTCATAGCTTAAATATGCCCGTCCAGTTTCTGTCGGAATAACAATACTCGCAGTGCGCGCATTCAATCGTTCTTCTGCGTCATGGGTAAGCTTTCGGTCAATTGATATCGAAATGAAATAAAATACTAATGCGGCAATAATAACCAAAAGCGGAATGAGCACACGTAGTGTCCAGCGGGCGACTTGTACTGACTGCTCTGAAACAAGTAGCTGCATGAGCCTAAGCGTGACTGGTGGCTTCTCCTTTAAAATTGTGGCGCCTCGTTCGCGAGCGAGATACTCTTCTAAGGTATTTATTGTCGTCATCCACGCGACGTTTGCATACACTTGTTTCCCTTCAATTTTTCCCTTGCGAATGAGCTGGCCAATATAGTCAGGCGAATAGCCAAACAGCTCACTTGCTTCCTTCAGCGTGATATACCCATCTAATTTCTTTTCTTCAATGGTCATGGAAACGCCACGAAGCTCGAGACTGTGGGAATCTCGAGGGTCGATATATCCATTTTATATTGAGAAATAAGGAAATTCGAGAAGTTATCCCCAGACAATCAACAGTTTATCCTGTCAATTATCCACAGGTTAATCCCCAAAATATATTCGCCAAAATAGTCATATAAATTCAATACTTCTTTAAGTATAGTAGTGGAAAGTAAACCTTGCTTTATTCACCAATATGTGTTATTATTTTGATATGAATATTACTCATGTCCCAATTTCACGAGTTGAAGGCAATCGCAGTGAAAAAATTGTCGCACTGTTCGCAGTTTTTCTTCTTGGAGTTACTGTAGGAAGTATTGCAGTTTTAGCGGAAAGTAGAAAACTGAAATCAGTTTCGGTGGATAATAGTAGTCAGCTTGGTGCAGTGGTACTCTTTGATATTGCCACCCCAGAAGTAGCAGATACTTTTACGACAGCTCCTGTTACTGCTAATGCTGAACCAACTCCTGTATCACCTCCCCTTGGTACTGCACTTGCCGACGCAAGAAGTGCAGCAGGTGAAAAAGCTGAGCTCACCCTCGAAATCACAGACCGAACTATTGCAATCGATAGACTCAATCAGGAAATAGAGCGTACGAAAAATGCGTCAGTGCTCCTTATTGCAGAATTTAATACCAACTGTGCAAATTGGAACGACGTCTGTGCGACTCCTTATGTTAAAAAGCTCGACGAAAATAACACCACGTACAACAACTTTGTTGTAAGCTTGAATGCACTTCAAACTGAGCTAGGATTACTCAAAACCGAGCTCGAGTCACTCTCCAACTAACTCACACCGTGAGTGAGCTATCCCTCAAGGAATGCGAGGGCGGCATATACCTTAGCATCCACCAATACTCCACACTTTCCGAGGAATGCGCGGGCATCTTTTAGTGGTACTGTGACAACAGCAATTTCTTCTGATGCACCAAGTAGGGGTTCGCTGACTTTTGTTGCACCCTCGGCGATATAAAGCACAGTCACTTGGTCAGACATTCCTGGTGATTCTGCGATTTCCGCTACTTGTTGGTAGTTTTCTGCAATATAGCCAGTCTCTTCAAGTAGCTCACGCTTTGCAACATCGAGCGGAGACTCGTTCTCGACATCGTTTAATCCTCCGGGCAATTCGTATACTTCACATTTCAAGGGAATACGAAACGAACGCTCAAGAATGAGCTCTTTCTCCTTGGTAAGCGCCGCAACGATTGCGCCCCTACCGAGACTGTTGATATGTATCATCCCCCACTCATTCACTTTCCCATCCTTGTCTGTATAACTACGAAGAATTATTTTGCTATAGCGATGTTCATATACAACCGTGTCTTTCATTTGCTCACTGTCCATGCTATTTAACATTCTCAAGAGGAGCTTCTTCCTGTAATATCTTCCCGAACATATTGTCTTTGTTTGGCTCATTTACATCGAGTGGTATCTGCGGGACTTGATTGTATTTAAATAGCAAAAGTTCGGATGACTCATTGCCATAATCAATAAGAATATGGTCATTGTTTCGAAATACGTAATAGGGCAAGAGCTCTGTTGCCATCTCTTTGCCATTAATCACTGCGCGGACACGGTCCTTGCCGTTATTACAGTAAGATTTTTGGTCAGTTGGAACAGTGAGACAGTCCTTGCTGAGACCGAGTCCTATCGTCTTTAAGAAAGTGGGAATGGTAACTCCGCGGGCGTGACGGTGGACAACAGAACAATTGCCATCTTCGAAGTGTACATATTGGCTTTTGAGCATGTAATCAGGACTACAAAAATTAAGGATTCTATCTCCTACCATGATTAAAATGCTTGCGTGGGCATGGTCAGAGCCCACTTTTCCTATGACCGGAAGCGCACTAGGTAGTATTTGGTTATCTTGGATGAAATATTTATATACCGCGGCTGAGCTCGCAAATAATAATGCAAGACTAATCGCAATAATGTAGGGCTTTCGCTCTGCTTTTGTCATGCATATAGTATAGCAAATACAAAACATATTTTCCGCATACACAAAGGCCACTCATTGCTGAGTGGCCTTTGTTGTGAGCGCGTCTCTTATCGAGAACCAAAGTCACGGCGAGGGCTGAAATCGCGGCGAGGGCCACGATCACCAGCTGGTCGCTCCTCCTTCGGACGAGCGATGTTTACAGTGAGCGTACGCCCACCGAACTCCTTACCATGCCACATGTCTATCGCTGCATTGGCTTCCTCCTCAGTGTTCATCTCAACAAAACCAAATCCGCGCGAGCGGTTGGTCATGCGATCGATGACGATCGACGACGAGACCACAGATCCAGCTGACGCAAATGCGTCTGCAAGTTCCTGATCAGTTGTCGAATAAGGCAATCCCCCAACGTATAGCTTTTGAGCCATTGTGATGATGCTAGATGCTAAATACTTCGCGTACGACCTTCTCGAAACGCGCTCTTGAGACGGGCTCAAACCACTTACGAGAAAACACACGAGTGAATATATAATACAGCAAATCAGTAAAAGCGCAAGCCCCTCTGGGTAATTTTCCACAGCTCGCGCCCTATGCCAAAAGTAGCTTGCTATATATGGGTATTTTGCACAAAAGCAAAGAAGACAGACATATTGGCAAGGAAATATTATCCCGTCAGAATCCTACGCCGAAACAATAGCTGGCTTCACCAAAAGAGATTCTAGCTCTTTTTTACTCCACAAGAGTCACAGTATGCCCCACCACTGGTGCTCATTTGTCCGCATGAAATACATTTGGTCTTTAGGGCATGACCACAGACTGGGCAATGATTCATCGTCTGATCGATTTTCAGTGAACAGCGAGAGCAATGTCCGCTTTTGAGTGCTCGCATCATCACTGCGCGCTTGTTGTAGAACTTCTTTTGTATGAGGTAGATGAGGTAACCAAAGAAAAGTGGAACGAGGATGAATCCGAGCCAATACAGTATCGCCCAGACAAACTTCATTTTTGCCAATAGAGCAAAAACTATTTGGAGAATTTTGTGCGGCAATATGACGTAGATGAATACGAGGATGATCTGGGCAAAAATAAGACTCACTGTCGCAAGCATTCCACCCCAGATAATTGCGTATTCTGAGCGCGCCTCTTTTGCGGCATGATAGCGTCTCCACAAAAAGTAGAACAGTGGTGCGACAAAGAGCAAGCTGAGTAAGAACTGCTCTAATTGATATACCGTGTATTCGTGGGAGTAATCATCTTCCGCCTGTTTTATCGCACTCTTGTGTGGTTGCACCATCGCTTTTGCAGAATTCACAAGGGTTTGCTTCCGAGACTCCTCTTTCGAGAGCATGGTCTGTAGCGTAGCAATCTGATCATCCTGCGAGATGACTCCCGAGCGAAGGGCATTTCTATCAAAGGCGGTTCCATTTGAGTTGGCAATGCTCTCGAGCAGTGACACTTCGTAGTCGCTGACCGTTTGAGTGCGGTTATACTTTTTATTACTTATCTGGGCATTGAGGTCAGAAATATTCTTCTCTGCTCCCCTTATGGAGGTGATAGTTGGCAGGACTGCTTCATAGGTACTTTTAATACCTAGTGCGATTTCTCTTTCGCTAAAATTACACTGCACTCCGTTGTCGTATCCGCCATAGTATCCATACGAGCTGTATCCAAAACTATTGTCGTCAGCATAAGTCGCGAGGACGCTCAAACATGATGAATTTAACTGGGGAGGAGTGAGTGAATTTTGTAGAGCAGAAAGGAAATTATTTCCTTGCCAAACGCCGAAAATAACCATGAGAATAAGGAAGAAGTATCCGAGCATTGAGGTTCTCTTTGCATCGATCTCTTCATTTGGAGCATATGCTTCATCATCCAGTTTCTCTTTTTTTCTCCAAAAGAAGAGACTCCTTTTTTCCTCAGGAACAACTGCTCCTTTGGGTGAAAATGACGCTATTGCCTTATCGACATCTTCTATCTTCCATCCCTGCCCCACGAGTGCTCCTTTTATTGTCGTAATATCAATACCCTGCTCAAGTTGCGTTTTTATATAATCAAGTAATTGTTGATTGTGCATAAAGTAAGTATCTCAAACTTCCCTCTATTTTGCTATAGAGAGAGACGCGCGTACTTTTTATGATGCTTGGAATGACAATTAGCCTCTGCGATTTTTCACGTGGAGTACTTTTGTTGATTGCTGTTGCCCCCTCACTACAGTGACCTCATCGGCCAATACTCCAAGATGCTCCGCAACGAGTTCAGTGGCGCGCTGGTTCGCACGTCCTTCTTTGCGTGGGGCATCGACGCTGACCTCGAGTCTGCCGTCCTTCTGCAAGACAACGCCTTCCTTCTTTGAGTTTGTGATGACTTTGATACGATATTCCATAAGGTAAATAATCTTTTAAAACAGATGTAATCTGGGGCGTGGGCTTTGGCAACGAGGGAAACGTGGTCTTCCCTACGTTGACTGAGTTGCCGAAGCACAACAACGATGGAGTACTCTGTTTTTAATGATTATTTAATTGAACCATGAGGATACAGCTTGATACAGTCTCACAAATGGTCGAGTGATGACACTAGTCCATGGCAACTGTTTGGGTACCTCCACCACTGTGGTTGTCGCTAATGCTAACGGTGCTGGGGCTTCTATGGGAAGTGGAGGTTTCTTTGTAACAACTTTTTTTATTATGACAGGCTTCTCTAAGGTGGTGGTTGCAAGTGTGGTTGTTCCTAAAGTTGTTGTTGCAAAAGTTGTCTTCTCGCTGCTACTTGCAAACAAAGGAGTTCCCGATGCAGCAGTGACAGAGAGGGACGAAGAAGTTGCCACGAAGGTGATCGCGGTGCTCGTCGCGATTGCCAGCGTAGTAGTGCCGAGTACTTCCCCTGAAGAAGCACCCGGGTTATTCAGGAGTGAGGATGGCTTGCTCAATGCTGAGCGCGGGAAATTGCCCAGTAATGCATTCCAGTCCTTGCCATTTGCTGCAGGAATAGCGTAGGCCGTTGCCCAAATGCGACTGTTCTGGTCGAGCGCAGTCGATTCTATCCCACCATCTGCCTGTTGGAGTAGCCAAAGATAATCCTGCGGAGTCCTTCCGTTTTTCGTCCAATGTATGCCGAGATCTTCTCCGGCGATTGCTTGGAGCACCCAGCTTGTTGCGAAACTTGAATCAAAACCTCCATCTAATTCTTGAGCGATATGAAGATATGCTTTCGCCCTAAGGATTGCCTCGCTCACACCAGGATATGGCGAAACAGGTGCAAGCGCTTGAATTCCTGCAGCAGTGAGGTCGATGCTCCCCCACGAACCATTGCTTTGTTGTGCAGAAAGAATAGTCGCGATTGTTTGGATTATCATCTCGTCATTTGTGGTATAGCCAACATGAAGGAGCGGGATGAGCGCAAACATATCATCGTTAACTTCATCCTTATCGCCCCACTGTCTTCCGTCGTAGTACTCCACCATTGCTTTGATATAGTCAACGTCGGTACCAGTCGATGGGTCAATCCCGAGTGCCATAAGTGCCATCGCACGCCGCTCGATGTCGGTAAGGAAAACTCCTGGGTTGGTATTTCGCTTGAGATAAGAGGCAAGCTTTTCACGAATATCCTCTGCGCCATTTACCCCCGAGAGTCCGATTGAGACCCAGTCAGTATAGAGCACTGCACCGTACGAGCCGTCAGGATTTTGTAGTGTGCGCAAAAATAGAACTGCCTTCTGTGTGTCTATCGTGTGTGGGGTATTAGGGGTTGCACTACCTACAACTGGAGTCGGTGCGCTTTCTGCAACCGGAGTGAGCGTAAGTGTGGGACTCGCAATCAGTCCAAGACGTGACAGTGTAATAACAATCGGATTGGTGTCTGTCGTTATTATGGTGAACAGTCCGTCAGCATCAGATGATGTTGCAATACCGTTTACCGTGAAGGTTGCGAGAGTTGCGCTCGCCCACTTATAGCTAGCACTGTCAAAATATTGACCCGAGAGAACAACGGGAGTTCCCACCATTGGGCTTTGTGTTGGTGTGATGATGCGGAGCGGGTCAACATGGTAGGTGAAGAGCAATTCTTCACCAGGAACAAGAAGATGAGCGCTCGCTCCGACGGCCGCATCAACTCTGTCGATATAGTATGACCAGTAAACATAATTCACACTGTCACTCACATATGTACCAATGCTGTCCACAAACGGACCGAACGAGTACCAGACGAGTCCGACCGGAAATCCTTTTTCAGCCGCAGCTTGCTGCACCGCGCACAATCCGTTGATACTTGTTGTGGTTCCCGTCTCGGTGTCTGCGCAAGCTTCGACACTGATATCTGCATCGTAGAGTGTCTCTGCATTGGTCTCGATGCGAAGGTGGATGAGGGTCGAGGAGGTGGTGTATGGGGAGAGAGTGACAGGAGCACTCATAACAAATCCAGCTTTCTCTGCAGTGACACTGACTGGAGTATTTGAGGTCGGTATGTAGCGAAGGAGACCTGAGCTGTCAGAAATTATTGCCACACCGTCGACCATAAATGTTGTTTCGGTCGCATTTACCCAATCGTAGGTGTTTGCAGAATCAAAATACTGCGCCTGAAGGAGAGTGGTTGTCCCAACTTTTGGAGATGAGCTTGCTACAACAATGCGGAGCGGCGAAATAGCATAGGTGAAGAGTAATTTTTCTCCAGGGTGCAGTATGTGTGCAGCGATTGAAGTCATGCCTGAGACTCCGTCTGTGTAATAGCTCCACGACTTCCCTGTAGCAAAATCACTGGTATAGGAATTGATGCCGTTTAAGAATGGACCGAAGGAATACCAAATCAGATCAGTTGTCCAACCGCTTGTACTAGCAGTTTGCTGTACTGCACAAAGTGAGTTCACACTCGTTGTTGTACCTATTTCACTATCAAGACACTCGCTAACCGAAATGTCGCCGTCAAATAGCGTTGCATCATTCGTGACAACAGTGAGATGAATTGGCACTGGGGTAGTGTCAGCTAAAGCAGTAAACGGAAGAGTAAAAAGTAGAACGAGTGCTGCTCCCGAAATTGTAGTAAAACGTTTCATAGTGATAAATATTTAATATGTATTTTGTTCGTAACTCCAAGAAACCATGTCGCCGAAGGAGAGAACGTACTGTGACACTCCCCTCGTCGCCTTTTTTCCATTTACTGAATAAATCCAGTACAGGTTGCTCTTGTCCATGTTGTTTGTCTTCCCATTAATAGCGGTGATGAGCATTCCGAGTCCTGAGTATTCCTTCCCTACGTATGTAAGGTCTCCTTTGTTTTGCGCCAAGGTAAGGAGTGTCGCCACACTACTCCCGTTCGGAAGCTGGTGTGCAAATGTTTTTCCATCCAACACAAGTGTCACACTCATCTGCTCCTTTCCCTCCAAGGTGACGACGGGAGAGCTTGTTGCCACCTTGCTTATCTCCTTGGTACTTGATGTGGCTTGTGGAATTTGTGTAACAATTTTCTTTTGAGCAGACAGTGGTGTGGCGAACTTTGCTACACTAGTTGCCACTCCCCCAACTTCGCTAGTTGTCGCGCTCATAGTCGCTTTCGCTTTTATAAGTGCGCGTTCATCGCTCTTAAGTAGCAACTCCCCCGCGAGCCACATCAGCGCAAGAAGCAAAAGAATCCCAGTGAATATTTTTTTTATTGTCATATCTTAATTATTGAAAAAAGAAAACCGCCCTTCTGATACTAGAAGCACGGGTGTTTTCCCTTATGCACTCAATTGAGTGTGCTCCTGCTCGGAAGAATGTACTACTTGCTGACCGGACTTATCTTCGCTCGTTTGGGCGACAGCTTTACCGTTGCGGCACAGTGGAGGAATTTCACCTCACTTCCAAGGGCCCTAAGCCCTTCGCGGATGCGACAAGTAGTGTCATGAGTTTACGCCAAGACACACTCTGGTCAATGTGGATTACTGAAAAATTTCACAGCGCGAAACAAAATATTACGACAGGCAAGAATTGCGGATTTCCTTTACAGCGAACAAATGTTCGCTTATACTATAAAGATGGACGAGAAATATAAAAGACAACTACGGCACTTCTATGAGACACGCCGTCGTATGCCCTCGTACTCCGAGATTATGAGTCTCACTGGATTTTCTTCACGTGCGTCAGTGTTTAAATTGATTGAACGACTTGGAAAAATGGGCTTTCTTGTAAAGGACAAACGTGGCAAACTTTCTCCTGGAAACATTTGGGGGGAGCTGCGGGTCTTGGGACTGGTGGAAGCAGGGTTCCCCTCTCCTGCTGAAGAAGACAGGGGCGAGGGCATGAGTCTTGACGAATATTTAATTCCTCGGCGTGATGCATCATACATGCTCAAAGTGAAGGGAGACTCGATGAAAGATGCAGGGATTGTCGAGGGTGACATGGTCATCGTCGAGCGCACGCAGGATGCGCGGGTCGGCAATATCGTCATCGCCGAAGTCGACGGCGCATTCACCATGAAGTACCTCAGAAAGAAGGATGGCAAACTCTATCTCGAGGCTGCGAATCCGAAATACAAAGATATCCATCCAAAAGAAGGACTCAAAATAGAGGCCATCGTAAGAAGTGTGGTTAGAAAATATTCGTGAGCCAAGGTGATATGAAGAGAGATGCTTATTTTGAGATGCAATTCGCGGCGCGGGAAAAAAAGTTTCTAAGCCGTACTCCTCGTACGGTGAAGAAATTTTTTGGGGCCCGCAACAATGAAGTGCGCTCAAAATAAGTATCTATGAGCAACCCTTTTCTCATTTCAAATTTTCCAAGGGCGATACTGCACGTAGACGGTGACGGCTTCTTCGCGGGCTGTGAGGTGGCGAAGAATCCCTCTCTGCGCGGAAAGCCGGTGGTGGTGGGCCGTGAGCGCGGGATGGCACTGGCAATGACCTATGAAGCGAAAGCGCGCGGAGTGAAACGTGGGATGACCGGAAGCGAAGTGAAGCGGATCTGTCCAGACGTGGTCTTCCTCGACGCAGACCATGAAAGTTACAATCTGTTCTCACGGCGGATGAACAATATCATCGAGCGCTTTTCACTCGACATCGAATGCTACTCGGTGGACGAATCATTTGCCGATATCACGGGAATGCGACTCCCACTCAAAATGTCCTACGAAGAAATTGCGCTCAACTTAAAAGCGGCACTAAAAAAAGAACTGGGTATGACTTTCTCGGTTGGAGTTGCTCCCACTAAAGTACTCGCCAAGATTGCCTCGAATTTCAAGAAGCCGGATGGGCTCACGATAATTCCCGGCAGGGACATCGAGCAATTTTTAAAAACATTTCCGGTAGGTGACGTCTGGGGTATCGGTAAACAAACTGCAGCGTACATGGAAAAACTTGGTATCACGACTGCACTTGATTTTGCCAATAAAAAACAAATCTGGGTGAATACCCATTTCTCAAAGCCGCATCAAGAGCTGTGGAAGGAATTGCGCGGCGAAAATGCACTTACCCTCAAGACTGGTGAGCGCAAACCCTATGTCTCCCTCATGCGTACCCGCACGTTCTCTCCTCCATCGAGAAAGCGCGAATTTATTCTCGCTGAACTTTCCCGCCATGTTGAAGTGGTGTGCGCGCGTGCGCGCCAGCATGGGCTTTCAGGGAGAACGCTGTCGATATTTCTCAAAACCCAAACATTCAAGTATGTCGGGCTTACACTCCGACTTTCGCGCACCACCAACATTCCTGAGGAAGTACTTCTCCTCCTTACTGCTAAATTCGACCAGTTGTTTGAAGCTGGGATACTCTATCGCGCCGCGGGAGTAACGCTCTCCGACCTCGGTGCAGCTTCCGCCATGCAGCTTGACCTGTTTGATATCACACTGCGGATAGAGAAATTAGAAAAAATATACAAGGAGGTCGACGAACTCAATGTACGATTCGGAAAAACTCTCGTTCATCTCGCTTCAAGCACTCACCTGTTTCACCAAGAGAAGGCGACGAAAACTTCGCTCAACGAGGAATCGTTCGCGCGAATTGGGATTCCGTTTATTGGGATGGTCAGCTAGTACAGAACATTAGAGTTTCTTAAATAGGAGTTCGAAGATGCGCTTCTGGAACTTGGCGACGAGAGGATTGTCGATTACCACTGCGGTTTCACTGTTGTAGTCGATGACCGCGACCTTGTCGCGATAGATAATCTGCGAAATGTTGTATTCGAACAGGTCAAAATCAGGAGGAATAACCTTAATGTCACGCTCAAGCCGGGGGCGCTTGGATGCCATGTTCCGTGCATTGGTAATCACCTTGCGCTCGATTCCCTTCTTGTCTCTCAGCAAGCGATATTTCTTCGAAAGGTAGTTGCCACGAGTATCCGATCCCTCCACCTTTGCAGAACTATAGCGATAGTAGGTCTCACCCTTATCGAGGGATAGGACGATATCATCATAAAGCGCACGAATCGCCTTTTTGCCAGTCGTAAAATGGACACGGGGTTCATCTGGACTGACCTTGTTTTTGAGTTCTGTGAGCGCTGCAAGCTGGGTATCGAAACTATTAGCAAGCTCGACGAATTTCTCTTCAAGCACACTTGGGGGCTGCGCGAGGTAATGCTTCTGCTTCCCTTTCTGCGTGGAAGACACAAGAGCGGCTTCCATGAGTACGTGAAGGGCAGCATAGACATCTGTACGATAGAGAATCGCATGGCGGGCGATATTGGAAACTCCGAGCGCACCGTGTGTAAGCAGCGCTAGGTACACCGCTGCCTCTTTTGCTGAGAGTCCGAGCTTGGTGAGGAATTGAATATTGTTCATAATTGTATAAATTTAATACAACATAATAGTACGATAAATAGCTTTATTTATCAACTTATTTTGCGTGTGTCGGCATATTTGCTACAAATTCGTACTATTTTCAATACAACTTTTTCCTTTCTGCTCTATGATCGGAATTGATTAATGTACCTTGAAAGGAATCATCATGAAAAAGCCCATCATCCTCGTCGACCAAGACGGCGTGCTCGCGGACTTCACCAGCCGTCATCTCGAACTGATCGCGAAGAAATTCCCGGAGTTGCCGCGACTCGCACCTTCTGATGCGAGCAAATTCAACACCGAGGAGCACTTCCCTCCTCATTACCACGCCAGGATCGAGGAAATCAGCGTTGCGACAGGGTTCTTCAGTTCACTTCCTGAGGTACCAGGAGCTGTCGCTGCAATGAACGAGATGCTCGCAATGGGATACGATGTCCGCATATGCACTTCACCTAAGAAGGTCTACCATCCCTGCGTCGCTGACAAGTTCTTCTGGATCGAGGAGCACCTCGGCCGAGAGTGGACTGCTCGGATCGTGATGACCCGCGACAAGACGCTGATTTCCGGAGCGATCCTGATCGACGACAAGCCAAAGGTCACGGGAGTGCGGAATCCGGACTGGGAGCACATCGTCTTTGACCGTCCGCACAATAAGGGCGCCAAGGGACGGCGCTGCGACTGGACGAGTTTCCGCGACATCCTTCCTCCGCTCTAGAGGCTATCACCCTGATCCGTCGGGGTGATTTTGTATCAGAGGACATCGGTGCAGACGGCGAGGTGAGTTAGATGGAGGCTATTCAGTAATTGTGTATGTCTTGTGGAGCGAGACTGGGAGCCCTGCTGCATGGGCTTTGTTTATGGTGTCACTTGTTCCTGTACTATTGTTGACCTGGAATGCATATACTTCATCTGAGAAGGTCACCTCTTCGTTGTGGCGAATATCATATTCGTCTTGTGTGATATCCCCGCTTTCTTTTCTCACTTCGAACACTGCACTCGGATTTCTTTCTTTAATAATATTGAGAAGATACTCAAGGTTGTCGATATCCGCATCATCAACAGGACTGTGTTTCCAATTTATTCGATAATCACGAATGAAATGTGGGAGGCGTGCAGGAATGAAAATTCGCATGCGTGTACAATCAGGATTCAATTTCAAAAATTCGTCCATGGCAAAATAATCGACACCTGTTGCACCACCAGTAACTAAACCGTTCCCTTCTTGAAAGACACGTCGTGCTGAATGTCTAACGTCTGTTTCTACTTCCATATTGGTGAGTCGCCATGTTCCTGTGAAGATTATCCATTTCATAATTAGCAAGTTACAATCCGGCGACGCGGACGGCGAAGTAGAGTACCCCCATCCCAATGAGTGTCATGAAGGTCGTCCACTTGGTCGGGTGACCGTGATAGCTTTCGGGGAGTAAGTCGCTCGCTCCTATATAAAGGAAGAAACCACAGAAAACTGCGAGAATAATACCGAGCGCAGCTTCGGGAAGTGTGAAGAGCAGTGTCGAAGCGGCACCAAGTGATGGAGCAAGCGCATCAGCAAGTAGCCACTTCATTGCAGTCTTTGATGTGCCCTTGTTCTTGATAATCATGTTGACGGTATTGATACCGTCAGAAAAATCGTGGACGAGGACTGCGGTCGCAACTATTGCTCCAACTCCTGCTGATACTTGAAATGCGAGGCCAATTGCAACGCCATCGAGAAAACTATGGAAAATGAGGCTCCCTGCACCAAGTCTACCGCGATGATGGGCGATGTCTTCGGGATTGTCGTCATGGGCATGGAGAGTGAATAGTCGGTCGATACCCATATATAGAATGAAGCCGAGCGCGATGATTCCCGTGATATGCTCGACGGGATAGACACCCTCCGAAAGCATGATTGCTTCGGGGAGTAAGTCGAAAAATGCAACACCGAGGAGCGCACCTGCGGAGAAGCCTAAAATGAGGTGAAGCTTATCCTTAAAACGGAGCGCAAACAGGCCTCCGAGGAGGGTTGAGATGACGGTGAGGAAACTTATCAGGATGACCATTGATACGATTCTATCCTACTTTTATGCGTTTGCGAACCCAAGACCATCTACGCATAAGAGTCTGCTTTTTATCCTCATGCGCTATAATATTGGCCGAATGATGAATAGGAACATCGTTTTCGCGTTCGTTGCCATCCTCACCCTGATCGGATTGGGGCTGTTCGTCGCAGGAAAGAATGCCACTGCGCCAGTGGCGACTTCGACAGGGACGAGTACCGCAGAAAGTATCCGAGCAACCAGCACGATTACCGTTGACTGGACAAAAGTTGGTAAAGACCGCTTGTATACGGAGGAAGAAGGCAAGTACGAGAATTTGACTACAGAAGAAAAAGAGGCATTCAAGCGTATTCTGGGTTTTGATAGTTCGTATACAAAAGAAGATGTCCTCAAGTACTCAGTCCTTCTCTCTCTTCATAATGGATATGCTCTCATGCGAGAATACCAAGAAAAACCTGGACTAGCTCTCCGCCTTTATAATGTAAAGAATGATTCGATTCTTCCTAGTGATCTTTTAAATCCAATCTATCCCTACGCACTCTCCTCAACAACCCTTGTATTTGTTGATGAAAAAAACATTTACTATTATAAACCAGGTTTTTCGAAGTTTGAGGTATCACCAGGATCATTACTCGATGGAAAGAGGTCATATACCTACCTCGCAGGGATGGGCTTCCCTGATGCCGATGTATCCACGACAACAAAGAGTATCACCGTGGGAATATATTCGCACAAAACTGTTTGGGAGGATCAATCAGAAAGACCGAAGCCAATCGGGCAAAAGACCTTCCGTATCGAATAAGTTAATAAGAAACCCCTACTTCGAAGAGCAGGGGTTGATTCAAATTGAATCAGAAAAAACCAAAGAGCAAAAAACTACTTCCACAACCGATAGTTTTTCAAACCTGTAATCGTCTGCGGTGGGTCTGCACTCGTGCTTGTCCACCCATATGGATCCATAGCTTTGTAGCTTGAGACTTGTGTCAGATCGCTTCCAGAATTTACTTTCAGTACTTCGAAGTGAAGACTGGGGTTTGTGTTTTCATCCTTTTGACGCTAGTATCGATGGAATGAATAAAAGCGTCATTATTGTAGTTATTGTTGCTATTGTTGCCCTTCTTGGGGTGGGGGCTTTTGTGTACGAAAAGAAGAGAGACCACTTCCCTGTTTCATATCTTCCCTATGTGCCGAGCCCCGATGTAATAGCGACAACAACTGTAGCGACGAGTACCTTAGATTACTCCAGACTAGAGAAGGACACAATCTACACAGAAGAAGAGGGCAAGTACGAGAATCTACCGCCTGAGGGAAAGAAACTGCTCGAAGCGCTTGTGGGGATACCTGGGTGTGACATAGATTCAATTGACCATGTTAATTGCTACAACAACAATGCACACATTCGAGCAAGTTCGATTGTTGCGGTAAGTAATAATAGAATCTTATATAAAGGGGGGCGCAGCGATACGGGAGTTACTTACTTCACAATAATTAATACTGTGAAAAGTACATCTACGGTTTTAAGATTGGGGTTACCTGGAACATCAGTAAGAAGTCGCGAAATAGTTATAATTAAGAATGACACACCGACTGATTTTCTATACTACAAAGCAGGATTTGATGATTTTAGGAAGATTCCTAACACTGACATTTTAAGCACGGATGAAAGTTACTATAACAGTGACGCGTGGGGGGGGCACATAGAAGGAAAGATAGAAAAAAACCTACTTCTTTTGTCAGTGTTTAAATACACAGGAAAAGATGCCCAAGAAATGAATATTTATAAAAAAACCCGGAATGAAGTATTTGATCTTAATTTACTGAAGTAAAAAATATCCCCGCTCGAAAGCGAGGATAAAAAGAACCTAACAAGAACAGCTCAAATGAAATGGGTCACTTCCAGAGCCGATAATTCTTCACACCAGTGAGAGTTTGAAGTGAATCAATCCCAGTACCATTCCAGCCGTATGGATCGACCATCTTGTAGTTATTGGTCGTCGAACTAGAAGCTTTCCACAGGACTTCAAAATGCAGGTGGGGGCTCCCTGCCACGCCGGTGTCACTTGAGTAGCCAATGATCTGGCCCTGAATCACATACGCACCCGCACTGACCGTAATCGTGTTTGGGTCCATGTGGAGGTACTGGGTGATGTAGCCATTTGCGTGATCGATCCCGACTGCACCCATTCCAGCACAAGAAGCGAAATTATTCTTGTAGCACTTTTCACCTTCGATGCTGAGAATATGTCCAGCTGCTGCTGCCTTCACTGGTGTACCGTACCCTGCCCTGTAGTCAAAGCCAGGATGGTCATCGTAGTTAAGTTTGCTGGTGGTGCATGAATCACTTGTGTACGTCCCCATAACACTAAATGGGACGCCATTTACGTTTGGGTAGCATCCTCTACCGGCAATTGGGTTACTGGGATTCGAATTTCCAAGCTCCCCTGTCCAAGAAAGGACGACTCCATCCAACGAAGTTGAGTCTGAGCCATATGGATATTGCCCACTCGAAGGATTCAACTTCATGCTGTGATCCATTACACTCACCACCGAACTCAAGGTGTACGCACCCGTCGTCCGATAATCCACGCTTCCCGCTGGGCAGCCGTTTGCACTGCAATCAAGTGGAAACTTAAGGAATGCATTCACCAACATGACGTCATCGAGATACATCGTGGTGGCAATACTGCTCTGGAACACAAAGCCCTTGATGGTGTTATCCGTCGTAGAGATTTGCAAATCCAGAAGTGGAATGAACACATTCACCCATTGCCCTGGAACGAACGGTGTCGATTGGTACGGAGTGATGTAGCCCGATGGTACGGACACCCATTTGTCGACGGTATTGGTCGCACTACGATGGATGCCGACAAGGAGGTCTCCCGACTGCTCCATCCGCACTCGGAATGCAAGTGCAGTGACCTTGCTGATGTCCGCATCTCCTGTCTTGTAGAGTCCGGTCCCTGCCCATGCACTCTGGAAGTCAGTCTTGATGGCAAAAGGGCCAACCTGACCAACACCTGTTGCTGTCGTGATGGTGTTTGAGCTCCATGCTCCTGAAACACTCCACCCCTGCCCGAAGCCGTCTTCGTAGATCCATGTCGGACCATTTGTTGTCGGTGCGGGGCATGACTGCCCCCACACTGACGAAGAAAGCGCGATGAGTGCAAGCAGGAATGCTCGCACGAAGTTCCATCTGGTCGTGTTCATTGCACACAAGCTCCATAAAGGTTAAAACGCAGATCGTCGAAGTTAAAGGTGGCAGGGTTGCCACTTTGGATCTCGACACCGTAGATGAAGGTGTTCGATCCAACAATGGCGGAAAGAGGGATAGTGACCAACTTCCACTGATACGAGTTGAGTGTGCCGCCCTCGACATAGAGCGGGTTCAAAATGTTCACATACTGTATCGCCTGATAGCTCGAGTTCAGAAGTCCGACATACAGCACTTCGCTTTCGCTCTGTCCGACGTTGACCCAGAACGAGATCGAGTCGTAGCCAGCGGTATTGAAGCGATAGTTCGCCCAGGATGTGAACTGCACTCTTCCCCACTGGGTCGTGGTCTTCACTTCGACACTGTTGTCCCCGTGATAGGCAGCAGGGGAAGTTGGGTTACTCGTCACCCCTGTCCAATTCTCGAGAAACCAACCACTGCCCGACACGTCAAGAAACACATTCGCAGATGATTGCGCAAAGCCTGAAGGCGCCGTCGTTGTCACACTCCCGGTGCCAAACTTAGTTCCATCTTGCACACTGGTCGCACGGATGCTCGCAGTCGCCGGACTGGGAAGTGTGCTCGGTGCGATATACAGTCCACTTGCGTTGACTGACCCTCCGCCTGCGGTGAGTGCCCAGTTGACCGATTGACTCGGACTACCGGTGCCGTTCACTGTCGCACTGCACTGCGCAGTTTGATTCACCTGCACCGAAGTCGGCGCACAGCTCACCGTCACGCCTGTCACCGTTGGTGCTGCAACGGTGACAGGCGTGACGGTTGTGTTGCCATATTTGGTGGCATCTGCCGCGCTCGTCACACGGATCACCGAAGTCGTCGCCGAGCTTGGTGCAGTGTAGACACCAGCGCCACTGATCGAACCTCCACCGGAAACGATCGACCAGAAGCCTTGGGTGCTGAAGTTGCCCGTTCCGTATACAACGCCAGAGCACTGAGTCGTCTGATTCACCGAAATCGAGCTTGGTGCACAACTGGCAGTGACACTGGTAATGGTCGGGAAGGTGTACGCAATTAAATAGTCTTGAACTGTCCACCCTTGTGGTCCACCAGTCCAGTTGATGAGCCACCATACATAGCCATTGGCGAAATACGGACCACCTGCGATGATGCCAGTTGCGCCGATGCTTTTGGTTGCAAGTAGTGTGCCCGTGGTACTTGCCGATGCGCGAGTGTTGGTGTTACCCGTCACCACTTGGATGCCACCACCGTTAACGAATGGTTTTGCGGTCGGCGTGTTGAGCACCATATATGTATCCACCGACCAGCCTTGACTGCCGGTATCCCAGATGATGTTCCACCACATGAAACCGTTCGCCACAGTGGGTCCGGCATTTACCGTGCCGACACTGCCGAGTGGTTTGGTGGTGATGAGTGTTCCTGTTGTGCTTGCTGTCGCACGGACGTTGAGGTTGTCGGTCGCCTTGATCGCATCACTCACAGCAATTGCAAAGACGGATGAAGAGACTGCCATAAGTAGCAGGAATATCCCTGCCACGAGCCAGCGTGGTACGCATTTCATATCGACCTCTTTCGGTTAATGACAAAGAACTATGCCCACAGAATGTTGAGCCAGTGTCACGATACAGGAATGTTGTGGGGGGGGTCAACCAAAACTTGACGAATGAAATGAGGGTGGTAATCTCTAAAAAGACCAGTACCAGTAATCAAACCAAGGAGTAAACGATGGACCCATCACCTCTCTCGGAAGAAGTATTCCGACGAAATAGGAAGGAATTCCTGCGGTTCAATGGTTTTGCGCAAAATGTGGAAGCACTCGTGAGTCTGACTCGTCAGGCTAGCGGATCCATCTGCACAATTGCGACAGTACCGTTTCCGTTTGAAGAACGCCAGAAGTTCCTCGCCACGCTTGGGAAGAACGGTTGGAGCGTGAAGATTGGCCAATGCACCCTTCGCCTCAATGGCAACACCTACCTGTACGAGGAATACGAAGTACGAGATGTGCGCAAGCAAACTGTATTATCTTGAGCTACGCCTCGTGCCCAACGTAAGCCCTGAACGAAAGTTTGGGGCTTCGTCTTATCATTTTAGTCCACTACAGGTCGTGCTTGCCCACAGTCCCCGCCCCTCCTTCCGGGCCGAATCTTCTGCTTCATTAAATAATTTTTGATATTTGTATGGCTTGTCATAGGTATACTCATAGGCGTAGCCGTCTCGAATCATCAGTTCGTTGAAATTGCGCCCACCTTGGAGGAAGACATATCCAAGCGTACGCCCGTACTTGTCGAGCAATCCTTGCGATGGGTCAGTCTCAATTCTGACATTCTCCCCAGTTAAGATACTCCTCGCATATGTTGATGCCTCTTTACCAAAACACTGTACAGGACGCCTTGGGTCAACACTTTCGGGAGTATTGATACCAATAAGCCGCAATCGCTTTTCCCCTTCGAGGTTTTCGATATCAATGGTATCTCCGTCGACGACATGAGTAACTCGATAAGAAGTGGTCGCCAGCTCTCCACCTCTCATATTACTTGGCGCTATACCAATAAGTGCCGACTCACCATGGTAGAGCGAATAAAGCACGGCTATGAGAAAGGTGACGAGTGTCGTGAGTAGTTTCTTTGTTTGCCGCTTGGTGAGCATCACTCTATAGTATAGGGCACAATAAAAACGACAACTCGAGTGTGGAGACCTATTGGGTGTATAATAGCGAAATGTTTGATATTGTAGCCCTCATCCAAAGTGTCGGCGCGACTGGTGTCGTCGCTATCGTTTTTGCCGAATGTGGCCTGTTTTTTGGCTTTTTTCTCCCTGGTGATAGCCTCTTGTTTACTGCGGGGTTTCTCGCGTCGCAGGGGTTCATGAGTATTATTCCACTCATTATCTTTACCATTATTGCGGCCATTCTCGGTGAGAATGTTGGCTATGAGTTCGGGAGAAGGATTGGGCCGATGCTGTTTAACAAGAAAGAATCGCGGTTCTTTAAGCCTGCGCATGTCGTGCGTGCACATGAGTTCTTTTTGAAATACGGAAATAAAGCTATTTTTTTAGCTCGCTTTATGCCAATCGTTCGTACCTTTGTCCCTATTGTCGCTGGGGTGGCGCGCATGCCGTTCAAATCATTTATGTTCTACAACGTCGTTGGTGGTGTGGTGTGGGTGGGAAGCATGACCCTCCTCGGCTACACGCTCGGAAGCCAAGTAAAAGGTGCGGATAAATATATTGAGTTCATTATCCTCGGTATCATTCTCGTTTCATTTATACCAGCATTTCTCGAGTGGAGGAAGTCACGAATGAAGAGATAATCCCCCTTTCGAAGCTGATTGAATCAGCTATAATTACTGCATGGAAACTACACCAACAATCGCGCCGGAAGTCGCGACAGAGGAGGCGCACCTCACTACTCCTTTAACGAAGCCCAGATTTGGAGGGCGACGAAAAATTATTTTTTTACTACTTATCGGTATTGTCATATTCGGAGCGCTCGGTTACCAAGCACTTCAAAAAAAAGATAAAAATGGACAGGCGACCGAAGCATATACACTTGTTGCAGAAAAAATATCCGAGAGTGCAGCTATCAGTGTTCGACTACCAGAAGATATTTCCTTTACCGCATTCGACCCACAACAGTCGGTGCATTTTTCTCCAGAAATAAAGGGTGTGTGGCAAACAACTCCAGTTCCCCCAACTGATGGTGTCTATAAATTTCTGCCTGAACAAAAACTTCCCGTCGGCGCATATTATCTCGCAACGCTCGAAGCTCCCGAGATTCGTCTAGAAAAAATGTTTTCCATAGACAAGGACCCTACTGTGCTCGCGGTATTTCCCAAACAAGCAGCAGAAGTGAATGAGTATTCGAATATTACTATCATGTTCAGCCGTCCGATGGTTCCACTCGGCGTGCTCGATGCAATGGCAGATGTCACGCCACCAGTAACCATTACTCCTCAAACAGAAGGTCGGTGGAAGTGGATTACCACCCGCACACTGCAATTTACTCCGAAAACTCGCTTGGGCCGTGCATCGAACTATCGGGTGGAAGTGCAAAGTGGCTTCACTTCTCTCGACGGAGTCGCGACTCCCGCATTTGTCCATCAGTTCACTACTCGTACGCTAAAGTATCAGTATGTTGGAGAATACTATGGAAACTCAAACACATCACTCTTGGCTCACTACCAGCCAATGCGGATTTACTTTAACCAACCGATAGACCTCTCACGGACAACACCGCTCGTTACCCTGAAAGACCAAAATGGAAAAGACTTTCCCTTTGTATCTTCCTATGGAACGCGCTCAGCTTGGAATGAGAAAACCAAGAAGTATGAGCTGCTTTCCGACCATGCCATTCTTGAGATATACCCCGCCCACGATGTTAATGGAAGAAAATTTCTTTGGGACTATAACACGACCTATACACTCACCACTTCGGGTGCTGTCCCGAGCGAAGGAGATATCACGCTGGTTGAATCACGGATTTCGAGTGCGCACACCGAAGACCTGATTACTGGAGTCACTGCGGCGTCACCGCGCTCGAACCTCGTCACCACAGAAATGTTCGACCCAACAGGAACGCTCATAATAGAGACCAGCGAACCGATTGACCTTTCGAACTCGCGTATTTCAGGAAAAGGAATAACAAAAATTGATTATGGAGAAAAATGTAAGGAATCAGATGTTGATGGAGAAGAGTCTCGTTACTCACAGGATGCCAGTTCTTGTGTAAAAGTTCCGGACCAGACGAAGCTGATTATCAGTTTCGATCCGACATTGTTTGGGCAGAATGAAACTTCCGCAATCACGTTTTCAAAATTACAAAATACCGATGGGATAGTACTGAATACTGAGACCCTCTATCGCTATTTCACAACCTACAAAAAATTCTCTCTCATCTCGATAAGTCCAACCGAAGGGACAACGACTGCGAGTCTTTCAGAGATGGTCCTCTGCACCAGCGTCCCCCTCCGCGAACCAGAAGAGAAAGACTTCTATAATAAAGTGAAGTCAAACATGATGATTGGAAAATGGGATTGGAGTGGCTCTATGCTGGTAGGTCCAAATCCATACTGGAAAACAGGATGTCCAATCGGGTCATTCCAAACAACAATTGGCTATGGGCTTGTACCGAACTATGCGTACAAGATGTCACTTTCACTCGACGACCATTTCGACCAGCATCTCGATAAAACACTCTCCTTCACCACAGCGGACGCTGACCCCCTCGCAAAGGAATTCTCACACCTGCAATCAAAGGTGCTGATGACCCCGCCCGAGCGCACCAAGCTCTCTTACGCGCTCGACTTCATGAGTGCAATGGACATGACCATCTGCAAAGTGAGCGGTGAGACGATGCTCGCATACCGCATCAATGAACCCTCGATATCTCGTGATGCTGATTCACTGAACTGTATCGATAGCAAAACCGCACATCTCGCACTCCCCCCCTCGTACGCAACCAGAAAATATTTGCAGGTTGACCTACATGACTACTACACGGATACGATTGGAAATTATGTGGTGGTATTCTCGAATCCTGAATACAAGAGTGTGGGAAGCCACTGGAATGGCAAAGAGTATGTGTACACCCTCGGAGAACAAATGTATGAAAAAACTTTCATTACCGTAACCAACCTCGCAGTCGGCGCCAAGGAAGTACAGCGGAGTGACCGAAATGAAGGGTACTATGGACGTGAGGCAAGTGATGATACTGACAAAGCAGATGCACAGTTTATGTCGGACAAGTGGCCAACTAACCTGTACTGGGTAAACGACGTCCATGCACTCACTGCAAAAATCGGCATTCACGTCACCCCGTATGCAACTAAAGAGAACAGTAAGTTGCTGGTGAAGCTTCCGACAAAGTACACCGACAGGGAAGGTATTGCTGAAACTGCTTCTGCCGACAATATCATTGGTGCAGTTATCACTGATGGAAAGGACAGCGCAGTAGTGACGACCTTTAGTGATTCACTCACGTACACCTACGGAGGCGCAAGGGCAAGCCGTCGTGACTATGTCTATACCGACAGGCCAATTTACCGCCCCGGAGACACCGTACACATCAAAGGCATTTCACGGATAGGATTTGATGCAGAGTACGAGGCAGACCGCGGCTCAACGACAGTAGGAATTCGCGATGCGCAATATAAATCTGCAGGGGAGATGCCTGTGCGCCTTAGCCAAAATGGAACTTATGAGACAACATACACCATCGATGCGAAAGCTCCGCTTGGATACTATCAAATCTCATCGGGACGCGGTGGCTATGGTTCGTTTCAAGTTGAAGAATATGTCGCGCCACAATTCAAAGTAGCTGTTTCTCCTGACAAGGACGAATATATTTCCGGAGACACTGCCACCCTCAATGTTTCAGCTGATTATTACTTTGGAGTACCCGTTGATAGAGGTGATGTTGAATATCGACTCGTCGCGCAGGACTATTACTTTGACCGCTACCAAGATAGTGACTTCTACTTCGGAAGGGGTTGGTATTATGACGACAATGGTTGGTATGGAGACAAGTACCTGTTGTCAGGGAAACTCAAACTGGATAAGGAGGGTAAGGCATCGCTGTCACAACTGCTCGACATCAACAAACTGTTTACGGGAAATTATCAACAGCAAAGCAAATTGGTCACCATGTACGTGACAGTGAAAAACGAGAATGGGCAATCCGTCTCTTCGCAACATTCATTTATCCTCCATCGCGCAGAATTTTATGCAGGGATAAATATGGACGACTACTTCTTTGTGAAAGGACAAGCTGGAAAAGTAAAGATTAAAACAGTTGATACCAAAGGAAAACCAGTGAGTGAGTCGAATCTTTCACTGTCACTTGATAAGTCAGAGTGGAAATCGTACAAGCGCCAAGAAGTGGACGGCAACTTCTACTACCGTACTGAACAAGTCAAAACCCATGTGCTGACCGAGAAAGTCGATACGGATAAAAATGGTAACGGTAGTTATGACTTTACCGCAACGGACCCCGGTGAATATGAGTTCACCCTTACAGGAAAAGACGAGCGAGATAACATCGTCACTGCACACTACAATATCTATGTGTCAGGCGAAGGGAGCGTGGAGATACGTCCGACGAATAATGCTTCGCTCGAATTGATTAGCCAAGACACCAACCTCTCCGTCGGAGGGACTGGTCACTTTGTGATTAAGTCTCCGTATCCAAAAGGAAAGGCACTGGTCACTCTTTCGCGCGGAAAGATATTCGAACGCAAAGTGCTCGACATTACCTCTGCACTTACCGAATACAACTTCACCGTAAATGAGCAACAAATTCCCAACCTCTCGGCTGAAGTACTATTGTTATCCCCTCTCCCTGAAGTGAAGTTTGGTAGCCTATCTTTCTCGGTCGGAACAAAAGAGAAGGAACTCAGTGTAGCAATAACTCCAAACAAGAAGTCGTATCTCCCTGGTGAAGAGGTTACTCTCTCGGCGCTCGTGACGGACTCGAAGGGTGTGCCGGTGATGTCGGAGCTCTCGCTTGCGGTCGTCGATGTGAGCGTACTAGCACTGGTGGGAAATCCAAAGAAAAACCCTGTCGCCTTCTTCTATAACAATGAACCACTCCTCGTGCGCACCTCGGCAAATGTGAAGAATATTCTCACGGTTGCAGAAATCCCTACTGGCACAAAGGGGGGCTCTGGAGGGGGCGGTGATGACTTAGAGAAAAAGAAACGCGGAGTATTTCGCGACACCGCATATTGGGAAGGGACGGTGAACACTGACAAAGACGGAAAAGCAACCATCACTTTCACCCTCCCTGACAACCTCACCGAGTGGCAAGCAGAGAGTATCGCGATTACGAAAGATACTAAAGTTGGAGCGGGATATAGTTCGTTCACATCGAAAAAGACCGTGATGGCAGTGCCCTTAAAACCCCGCTTTATCCTTCCGGGTGACCAATTCTCTATAGGAGGAACAGTATTCAACGAATCCGAGACTGCGCAAACATTTGATGTGACCGTCACCTCTTTATCACTTACCTTCACCGGTAGCGCGAAAGTATCACTCACAGTTGCTCCACATACCTCTGTCAGCGTCTCCTTCCCCGTCACTGCACCTGAACAGACTACCGAGGGGGCGCATCAATTTACCTTTAGCGCAAAAAATCCTACTTATGAGGATGTGGTGGACGGCAGTATCCCAATAGAGCGCAATGAAACTTATGAGTCGACGGTGACCGCAGGACGTGTCACGGATAAAACTTGGCGTGAACAACTCTTCCTGCCGAAGAATGTCGTGGCAGATAGAGGCGGACTCTCGCTTTCCCTCTCGGCAACAATGGCGACTGTGCTCGACAATGCAATCAATGGAATGCTTATCTATCCGTATGAATGTAGTGAGCAGACTGCAAGTAAGCTACGCACGATTGCACTAGTGAAACAAAATACCAATTTATTTGGCACAACAACGCTCTTGGTTCCCGATGTGGTGACGGTGGGAAACCGCACCTATAAGATAGCAGACGTTGTTACTATTGGACTTGCGAAACTCTATGAAAATACAAGTGGAGACGGTGGAGTCACTTACTATAAGGGAATGCAGTCGGACTACTATCTGACCATACATACCCTTGAGACCTACCTTGATCTTGAGCGTGCTGGTTACCAAGTAGACCAGAGCAAGAAACTTGCCGCAACACAGCATGTCTTCAATAGGATTGCCTACCCAGGCAGGACGATACTCAGCAATGAAGATGTCATCAAGGGAGCTTATGTGCTTGCTCGGGTTGATGCAAATAAGTGGGTGAGTAGCGAGACCAAAGCAAAACTCAAAAGCTATGCGGCTAATACCGACCTTGTACACCGCGGACTCTCTACTCCTGCGCTCGCATATCTCGCAATTCTTGCCGACAAAGAAGAGTTTAGCTTCTTGATTAAAAACCGTCTGTTTGCTGAGTTTGAGAATCGTAGTGTCATTGATGCACGCGGAACAACAGTCGGCGCTAATGGTGAAGTGGCTTCACAGTCATTTGAAAATAGCATCATCAATACAGCCCTTGCACTCAAGGCATTTTCATCGGCAGAGCGTGAGTCTCCTCTCCTTGAGGGCTACACCCGCGCTATCAAAGTCAGTCGTACTCGTGACGGTGGCTGGGCTTCCACCTACAACAACATCACCGTGATTGATGCGATGACGGAGTACCTGTCGTGGAAAGATGAGGCTAATGCGCACATGCGCGTCGCTGTCAGTATCGACGGGAAAGACAAACTTACTCACGAATTCAACAAGGGAAACCTGCTCGCAACTGCGGCAACACAAATTCCGATGGGTGACATCAAAAAAGGAGTAACGCAAAATATTGCATTCGCAAAACAAAACCTCGGGAAGAACGATGATGCGTTCTACTACGATATGCTGCTGAAGTACTACCTGCCTGCGAATTCGATTGCCCCGCGCGATGAGGGATTCGCCGTAGAGCGCGCACTGTATAAATCTGATGACACGATGTTCATTACCCCCGTGACTGAAGCGGTGCAAGGTGAGGTACTGCATGCGCGTGCGATCATTCGTGTCCCTTCGGCACGCCAGCATGTTTCGATTGAAGACTTCATCCCCGCAGGTGTAGAGATAGTCAATCAGCGATTTACGACTGAGGACCAGAGCCTCGGAGATGGACGAAATGCTGACGGAACATTTGGCATGAATGCGCCAAGAGCTGAGTCATCGTGGTGGAAAGGAGGGCTTGCGCAAATATTCTCTTCGGGAAGTAACGTGCTTGGACCGCGCGAAGATACAACAGGCGTAGTGACGGATGAGATGTATGCAAATAGAAGCACGACCCTACAGCGGCTCTACCCGAGTGCGACTGAAGCACATGACGACCGCGTGTTTGCCTATGTTGGATACCTTGAACAGGGTGAATATGTCTACGACTACTTTGTGCGTGCACTCGTTCCGGGGGTATACCAATATATGCCAATGATTGTGAGTGAACTCTATACACCGGAGCATTTCGGTAGAACGGCGGGCAGTATGTTCACGGTCACGAAAAAGGACTAAAATCTCAGTGGCGTTTAACTGACGTTCCCTGTTATATTTGTAGAATCACAGAAATGGTGAAGCGGATAAGGTGTCAGTTGCCATTTTGATTCTAAAAAATGGATAGGGTCGCTGGTTCGCAATTTGGAAGCTAAGCTTCCAAATACTTTCTAGTTTGGGAGGACAATGTGAATACGGAGTATGGCGGCTTTTCCGCTAACTGGTTTGGCAGTGAGTAGATAGTCGCCTGCGTGTGTGGGATTCCAGAAGAGATTATCCCCTTTTCCTAAAGACACATCTCCGACACTCCAAGATACTGGCACGACAGAGCGGAGTGGCACGCTCATCCCCTTTTGATACAGGAGGACATCTCCATCATGCGGTTCAAGGACCATATCCTTCCGCGACAACATCAAACGCGTTCGTGCTACATCATCTCCCTCAAGAGCAAATGATTCACCTTCTTCTGTGTAGACGGATACTATTTCTTCACTTGAAAATGCTTCGGGATGAGTTTCACCATCTGCATACAAGAGTGCCATGACGTCATGCCAAATCTTTCCTGCGCCGCGCGCACCTGAGAGTTGGTCCATTGCCTTGTTGTCCGTGTTACCTATCCACACGGATACTACGATGTCCGAGGTGTACCCCACCGTCCAACTATCATGATAGTCATAGGTCGTACCAGTCTTCACTGCATAATGCTCAAAGGGAAGATTGAGGTTACTTTCAAGTCCAAACTGCTCCACTCCCATCAGACGGTCGGAGAGCATGCGGCTCATCAAGGCGGTAGTGGTCGGGGCAAAAATCTTTGTTATTCCTTGCACGGGTCTCTGCATGGGAATATTGGCGGGAATTCCTGACTGGAAAAGCGTGAGTGGTGCGAGCGTACCATTCCTTGGAAAGACGGTGAAATATTCTGCGAGAAGAAGTGGGTTCATCTCGAGCCCTCCGAGTGCAATAGAGAGCTGATAGGTATCAAATGACTGTCGCGGGATGAGCCCGAGCTCGCGCTGCATGAATTCACCAAAATCATCTACCCCCACAAAACCAAGTGCACGCACTGCGGGAACATTGAGGCTGTTGGAGAGTGCATAGTTCACCGTGACAGGTCCGCGATAAATTCCGTCATAGTTTTTTGGATAGAAGGCAAAGCCAGTACCAATTTCATAGCGATACTCACTATCATCAATCAGTGTATACGGACGCACACCATTTTCTATTGCTTCCCCATAGATGAACGGCTTCCATGTCGAACCTATTGGGCGAGCTTCAAGCGCCATGTTTATCTGATTGCCATCTTCTCCACCATACGGGTTTGGAGTGCCCACGAGCGCAAGCAGTTGATTTGGTGCTTCTCCTTTTCCGAGCTTGATGACGGCGACTGCTGCGCTTCCGACACTTGCGAATATCGGAGAGGAAAGATTTTGCTGTACGATGTCACGAATTTTCTCGGAAAGAGCGCCGTCAACCGTGAGCGCGCATGACGCAGTGCAGCTCGCGAGGCTGCCGAGCTCGAACATCGTCGGGGTCTTTTTTACTTCTTCGACTCGTCGAGGAATTGGCTGATAGGGAGAGGGCTCCGCCACACCAATGCGATTGGCGAGACGTTTTGCGCGTAGGGTGTTTGCCGCTGTGTCCAAGGTGACTGATGGGGCGGAAAGGAGTGCGAGTAGCCTCACAATTTCTCCATCTTCGAGCTGAGCAGGGCTCTTTCCGTAGTAGTGAAGTGACGCTTGCTCTATGCCTTCCATGCGCTCGCCGAAGTATGCGGTGTCGAGATACATGCTGAGGATGTCCTCTTTGGAAGTGTGCAGTTCGAGTGCAACTGCATAGACAATCTCGCTCAATTTATTTGCGATTGTGCGGTCGTTCTCATGATGAAGAAGATTCTTTGCCAACTGTTGGGTGATAGTACTTCCTCCTCCTCGGCCAGTATGGAATAGATAGCCCGAGATACTGCGGAGTGTGCTGATGGGATTTACACCGAGGTGATAGTAGAAATATTTGTCTTCGCTTTTGACAACCAGTTCGCGGACGCGGGTGCTGGTGGCGCCACGAGTCATGAACTCCCCTTTTTCATTGGGGCGAAGGAGGAGTATCCTGCCATTTCTGTCGATGACGGTGGTGGACTCTTCGAGAAGATAGGCAGCGTGCAAATGATTGCTCAATTGATAAGAAATGAATGTGCATGCGCACAAAATAATGATGAGTGCTGCGAATAGATAATTGCGGACTTTTTTTGAATGGCGAAAAGGAGGAAGTCTGATGAGCCCTATGAGTTTGCGAAGTGATCTGCGCGGTAACATCGTTTTATCTTACTACAACTATCGAAGGAGGGCTTTTCGGAGTGCGCACGTGGAATTGTGGGCTACTTTAGGAGCGGCATGACCAGCATAGTTGCCGCCATCGCAATCATCAGGACATTTTCGAACACAGTGAACCATGAGAGCGGAATATTAAAGAACCCACCGAGGCAGGCACATTTGATTTCGCATTTTTCATTGATTTTTTTCAATACCCCAAATGTGGTGGCTGAAAGAATGACGATGGTGGTGAAGTTGGCGTAAATGAGATCGGGTGAGCGAAACTGGTACGCGATACCGAGCATGATTTCGATGGCGGGATAGAGCATCGCGTATGTGCCACTTCGCTGTGCGAGTGGGTCGTATGAACGGAATGAAACTGCGAACGCTTTCCAGCTGGCGACTTTAAGGCTACCGAAAACGAGGAAGAAGCCGCCCATGAAGTCGAGCATCGCATCCATGAGATTCGCACCATAGAGATACTGACGCGAGAGCGTCCACAGAGCGACGAGCGAAAATATGATAATGAGTGGCAGGAAGGTTATTGCCTTTTTTACAAAAATTTCAAGCCGAGACTTTTTCAGTTGCTGGGTAATAGTATACTTCCCTGCTTTTGCAACTGCATTGCTGAGTGCCTCAAGTGAGAGCACTTCCCTACTTTCGACATGCGCTTCCTCCTTAGCAAGGTCAACATGGACACTAGTCACCCCACCCAGATGAGCAATCGCCTTTTCAACCTTGCCGACACAACTGCCACAGTGCATACCTTTCACGCTGTACGTCGTTTTCATACTTCTATTTTACCATATTCAACATGCTCTGGCGGGTTAGTTTTATCTCTCATAAAACTGGACGCAATAAAATAGCCCAGATGCGAGACGTGGGGAAAGTAATGAGGGAGACGTACTCCTAGTACGTTGACTGAATTACTGGGGACCCACAACAAAGCAGATGGGCTATTTTAGAGCCGTCCAGAGAAGTGGGTCTTCTTTGCCGTCGACTTTGAACATCACCACGCCCTTTACTCCAAGCTTTTTCGCAAGGGCAATTTTATCTTTAATTGCATTGGCGTCGCTCCATGAGACATAGTAACGTTCGCCATTCTTAGTGTAGTTGAAACTCAGCTCCCCTGCTTCGTTGTGGTAGTTGCCAATGCGGACACCGTTTAAAAGAGCGAGCGCGCGAGCATCAGGGTCTGAGATGGCGCGCATTTTTTCATAAGTGGTCGTGGCACTACTGGTGTCTATTTTGTAGACGTAGCCATAAGTAGCAACACCGATCATGATTTTCTTCTTGTCGATAGTCTTCGTTGCAAGGGTCACCACTTTCTTGACCCACTCGGTATCTGAAACTGGCGCATAGAGTCCGCGCGTGCCCTTGTCGTCACTGAGGCTGATGTCCGCAGTGGTCTGGTCGTAAGTCATAATGCGGATCTCGTCACAGTTACGGTTCAAGACTTTATAGTCGTTCACGTATTCGATGTTCTTTGGAATAGTGCGATACAAAGAAGACGGTGGGGTGCGCGCTTCGATGGTGCAGACGAGCAACTTTTTCTTTTTGTAGAGCTTCACTGCGAGGTCTTTGATGAAGGCGCTGAAGGCCTCCTTGGTCTCTGACTTCTTGTTTTCATAGTCGATATCGATGCCGTCAAAGTTGTTGCGCACGACCATCGAGACGATATCGTCGACATGGGCAGTGCGTGAATCCTTGTCTGAGAGTACGGTGTGAATTGCGTCGCCGTGAATCCAGAGGATGCTCGGGATGATCTTCACTTTCTTTTGAGATGAACTAGCGATGAGTGTAGTCCAAGGCTCGGCGGCAAGTTTCATGGTGTCTTTGATAGTGCCATCATCTTCTACCTCATATGCGAACGGGGAAAGCGAGTTGAATTTGGAGAGATGTGCGAGGGCCATTGGGGTACCACTCGCCTTTGCCCAATATGGCATCCACGCAGAGTAGACGAGTTTGGGGGTGGTTGCAGCAAAACTCGTCGCCGGGAGGATTGCGGCAAAAAGGAGTCCCAAAATGAATGTTTTCTTCTGCATTGGCATCACTATACAGTAAACAACCGAACCCTGAAAATATGACAAAAGAAGAGCCGCCCTTTGGGGGCGGACTCGTAATCGTGTTGCGGGTAGTGGTTTCGTAACCCCTACCTCGGCGGATAACGCTCATCTTCGAGCGTGTGGAGGTCGACGGTGATCTCTTCCCCCGCCTTGATGTTCCGGCTGGCGAAGTAGTCGTACTCTTCGTCGATCTTGGCGGTCGGTTCGTCGGAGTGGCGGATGTACCAGCCGATGGACATTTGGTTCGGATTCTTGGGCCCATGCAGTCCGGACTTGTCGAGCACGCCATACTTGAGCAGACGATTCCAGAACAACTGTGGCAATTTCTTGGCATCACGCAGGCGCCAGAGCTTGTAGTCGTCCTTGGCGAAGAGCGGCAGCTTGGTACCATTCGGAATGTCCTGGGCTGTGAAGATGCCGACTTCATCTTGGCTGACTGGCTTGAGAACAAGGAACAGCATGTCATCCTCCTTGGTTGGTTTGACCGAATCATTATAACATGATTATAGCCATTTAGTCAATCTTATTGTTTATTCAGTAGATATTTCATACCATGACGAGATGCCAGAACTACCTGAAGTCGAAGCCTATTGTCGCGCACTAAAGAAGGAATATGCGGGGAAAACTATTTCCCGCGTAGTTTTTCATCGTGACAATATTCGGAATACGCTCGACAAGAAGGGGCTGCGAGGAATACTTGAGAAACATAAACTGAGCGATGTGTACCGCGATGGGAAACGGCTGGTGATGAAGACGCAGGGTGGTGGAGTGGTTATCTCGCTTGGTATGAGTGGCTCATTTATTCCTGCACAGTCTGTGCCCGCAAAGCATGAACACATCACCCTTCATTTTAAAGACGGGACAGCGCTCGGTTATGTCGACCCACGCAGGTTCGGCTCATGGGAAGTGCGCAGTGGCGCACTTCCCCACCTCGCAGACCCGATGCGTACTCCATCGCTTCTGAAATTGTTTTCTGATGAGCGGTTTATAAAAAGTTCGCGCGCTATTAAAGATGCACTCCTCGACCAGCGTGAGATTGGCGGGATTGGAAATATTTACGCGCTCGAGGCGCTCCACCTCGCTCATGTGTCACCACTCCGAAAAGTCTCGCTGCTGACGAAGAAGGAGTTCATGCTGATTGCAACGATTATTCCGAAAGTACTCACTAAGGCAATCGACAACGGTGGGTCAACCATTTCGACATACAGGAGACTGAACGGTGAAGGCGGCGACTTCCAAGAACTGCATCGTGTCTATGACAGAGAGGGAGAGAAATGTCTCAAGCGCGGCTGCGGCGGCATCATCCTCCGCGTGAAGCAATCCGGCCGCTCAAGCTGGTATTGCATGAGGTGTCAGGGAGAGTTTTAGCTCAATGTAATTCACTATTTACTCCATGGAGGTGTGGAGTGCGAAGCAAGTAGCCAAGCATCCAGAATTCGCCAATGGTGGCAGGCATGGTCATAATTCCTGCGAGGCTAGCCTGAGTGGGGAAGAAAACTACTACAAAGGTCGAGAGGATGTATCCTCCTCCACCAACGATTAAGAACCCTGCGAGGATGCGTGAGATATTCGCTTGTGCAGCGAGGTAGCCCATCGGGATAAGCCACAGCCCGAAAAAGAGACCTCCGACAAGCCAGATTGTTTCGTGTAAATTATACAAAGTGAATGCAGTCGATGCGGGTTCACCCAGAACTGCTGCATTAAGGGCGGCGAGCCAAGCCCCTGACGAGATGAGAATCAAGACTGCATTGACCATGCCAAATGTCGCGAGTACGACTGCGGCAAAACTATTTACCTTTTTGAATATTTTGTAAAACCACATCGCTACTAGTGCTTGAGAGGCTACGAGTAGCAGCTCGCCAACTATGCCGAAGCGAGCGAGTGTTTCCTTTTCCAGTAAATTGGTGTTGGTGGAGGCGGCATCACCTGCGACGTAGAGGTTACTTTTTGCAACGAGAAACACAAACATCCCCGTGATGGCGAGTGCGAGATAGAGAAGTCCAGTTATTCTTGTGTCGGTGAAGAATTTTTCTTTTGTGTTTGTCATACTTTGTTTATACCACATGCGTGGATGTGGCGTCAGTGGTAGAAGTTCTCTTATTGAGAATCTCAATTATATGTGGCAGGCCCGCAGCAATGAGAATCATGATTGAGCCAATCGCTACTGTAAGTGAGAACTTTTCGTTAAATAATATGATTCCAAAGGCGATACTAAATATTATTTCTAGCAGACCGAGTAGCCCACCGACGCCTGCTTCAAGATGTTTTAATCCTTCGATAATCAACCAGAATGCAAGCATGCTCGCAACTGTATAGCAGAGCTGCCAAAGCCAAACGAGGGTGAATGAGGGAAGGAGCTGTGCTTCTCCTAGAAGTATTGAAATTGGTGCATTGGTGAGGACAATGACCACCCAAGAGAGCCAGGTAATGTAGAGAGTAGAATACGAATGTGAAATTTTTTTCGAAGTGGAGATTTCCCCTCCACTCGCAACGCCATTTAAAATTGCCATGAGTGCAGCAAGTAGCGTAAATGAAAGGATTGAAAATGAGAAGACGTAGTACATCCCAATGCACGCCAGAAGAAACGACACTACTTTTACTGTTGAAATCTTTTCACCAAGAAACATGAAACCTACGACATACATGGTCAGCAACATACTGACAAAGAAAAGCAGTGTCGCTGAGCCGATATCCATATGGGTAAATGCATAAAACAGTGGTGCTTGGGTGAGCGAGGTGAATGCAAGAAAAACTCCAAGCCACTTATAGTCATCTTTTCGAATGGGGACAATCAGTCTTTTCATATACAAAACTGGAAAAAGGGCAAGCACGATAATTAGCCCCCTGCTCCAACCCTGAAAAAGAATTCCCATGTCATCCCCGATAAGCTTTGCCCACACTCCGTAACTTCCAAACAGCACCGATGAAATGAGCACCAAAAATATTCCTCGTGCTTTATTCATATTTGAGATAAATAATTCTAAAATGTTAGTTCACTTTATATTGGTCCTTTCCTGTTTCGAGAATCGCGAGGAGTGAGTTGGTGGCCATATCGCTCGCAGTCCTGTTTGCTTCGAAGGTATTGTAGGCAGTGTGAGAGTTTGAACAGTACCAAGCGGATAGCGGTAATTTGGCGAATGCTGCGTCAGATGGACCGTCCTCTGCCGCACGAAGTCGTCCCGTCATCAACTCTGGAAGGAGTGCGGCGCGGTCTATCCCACCCATAAATCCGCAATTAACAATGAGCGCTCCATCTTTTATTTTAGACAGTTGCTCTCTACTAATAAACCCTGCACCGATCTCCTTTGAAACGTGGAGCGTCACGATATCACTCTGTTTGAGTAACTCGTCCATGCTGACAAACTTCGCAGATGTCTTTTCTTCTATCTCCAGTTTTCGAGTTCTGTTTGTGTAGAGCAACTTCTTCACACCGAGGGCGTGGAGTGCTACTGCCATACGAGTTCCAATATTTCCCATACCAATGATGCCTACAGTAAGTTCACTCAGTGAATGAGTAGTCTGAAATTTCTTCTCACCCGTGCGTCCGAGCTCGAAGAGATTGCGCGTCATCGCAAGCATGACAGAAAGCGTGTACTCCGCTACTGCATAACTATTTGCAGCAGGAGTTGTAGTAATTGCGATTCCCTTCTTTATTGCTAACTCGTGTGCGGGAATAAATCCATATGGGTCGGCACCAGTAAACGCAATGACCTTTAAATCGCTTGCAGCCTCTACAACATTATTGGTGATTTTTTCTATGCCACCCAAAATGTATCCGACTTTCCCTTTTACTTGCTTAATCAATTCATCTTCGCTCGCTTCGGGCTTGTCGAGGCGCTCAATTTCATATCCAGCAGCACGAATCTGGCTCTCGTGTTCAGCAAAGATGAATAAACTGTCGGTAACTAAGATTGTTCCTTTCATTGGGATATTATACTACTTCCCTCTCAATTTGTAGGATTTGAAGGCGATGAGGATTAGGGAGATGAGGAAATAGAGTGCTGTGAGTCCGATTGCAACTGTACCCTTTTCAATTTTTAAGAAATCAGCACCAGAATTTGGCGAAATAATTATTGTAAATATATATATCCCTATTGAGAATAGGGTAAATTTTTGCCACGCTGTATTTATTTCACTTTTTAAAAATACCATTAATAATGAAATGGGAAATACTGCCACAGAAAGCAAGGTAGCAAATTTATAAAACTTAAATACACTGCTACAACTGCTCGCGACAGTACAGAAATTGTGAGTAAGGTAATTAGTTTGTAATACTCCAAAAATAAGTAGCACAATGAATGAAGCAAGAATTACGTTATTTTTCTGCATTTTTTTTAAATTAATAACTTACAATTACTTTTCCTTTCACTGACTGTAAATATGGCACCATCATACCAGTAAGCTTTACTCGTGTTGCTCTTGTATCCACCACATCGTCTACATCAAGGTCATCTAAGTCGGCAGGTGTAGACATAATAATTGTAGCACTTTTCTTTGGTCTGCAATGAGCCTCTGTGGAGGTCGAAGAAGCAGTAAAGTAGGCTGCAAACATCTTGTAGGTAATAGCTGGCGTAGTGGTTGCCCATTTGTACTTGAAAGTTGTACTAGCAAGGGGTGTTGTTACCCCGTCGTAAACAAGCGCATTCACTGCCATATTGATACGGCCGGATTTCGCATTTTGCCTCAGGTTAGTAAGTAGTACTTTCAGTGTATGCCCTGCATTATCGGAGATGAGCGATGATGTCGCATTCGTCACCACAGTAGTGCTTCCAAGATTGTCACTCCCAGAAATCTTGAGTTTCTGAGTCATGGGGTCGAAGGTAATCTGTGCTTCAGGTGCTGTCTTGTCGATTTTGAGTGTGAGTGTATTTGCCGCTTCTCTGTTCCCTGCTTTGTCGATTGAGTAGTAAAGTATAGCGGTGGTACCTTCGGTGGTGAAGCTAATCGGGAACGAGAATGGAGTCCACGTCGCTCCGCTATTTAGCGAGTATAAAGTGGTAGCGACTCCACTCTCTGTATCGGTCGCGGCAAGAGACACGAGTGCATTGCTGGTGTACCAAGCGTTTGTACCGAGGGTGCCACCGACAACCGCGGTGGTTGATGGTGGAGTTGTATCAATATCAATTTCTGGAATTGGAATATAAACGACACTACCAACTTCTCCCGAGAGTTCCGTGTCTATTGTATTATCACCATCGAAGTCGATAGCAAGTAGCGTTGAGGCGTCAATTTCCCCATTTGCATTCCAAGCCACTGTAGCTTTTGTACTTGTTGAAGTTGGAATTCCCATAAATGTTGTTGAAGACGTAACTTCATCACTACTTTGTCTTTCTATATCGAGCGTAAACGAACCAGAGTCATACGCATCAAGGAACATAGTGTGTGGAATTGATTCGTCAACAATGACAAACTTACTATCGCCAATTTCATGGTACAAACTTCCTTTCACGCCTAGTTCAATTAATCCAGTTGTGGTTGAGATACCCGTGTGATGTCCTTCAGAATCATAAATACTCAGACTGAGAGGTGAATGAATTTCATATTTTATAGTACTTTTTATTGATGATAAAGCCATAGACGAATCAACTAAGTACAGATTTGTCTTGGGTAACTCTAAGAGAATTGTCTTAAGAAAATTTGAGAGATAACTAACCTCAAAAATATCCTTATGATTACGTGTTACAAAATTATCATCATTAAATTTTGCTAAATCTAACCAATACTGATGCACTGTCGTCGAGCTCGCTATTTGATGAGCGCTCTTTTTCATCACTGTCCCGTCGCCATCAATACTGATTTTGTCGCTGATTTTAAAACTATCAACATAACTTGTGCAGTACATTTTCTGGGGAGCACCTTGATGGTGCGGAGTTGAGACATTTGGGTTGCATATTTTGTTAGGTTCGTACTTTAGCCCTGTAATGGTTGGCACTCCCCACCCAGCAATCTCATATACTTCTGTTGATGTTGCTGGAGTCCAGTTATCAAGGACTGCATGCACGTTTTGCGCATCACTTAACAAACTACTATTTGCAATCTGCGCATGAAGCAAGTCTGAGTAATCTGGGGATGCTCTCCCATCACCACCACCGAGATAATCATTAAGATTCGTCATGGTGTCTATTGATGCACCATATTTTGCAAATGATGACGTTGCTGAAAATCCACTAAACTCAACAAGCGGAGTTCCAGTTCCTACGTATTTATCGGTTGGGAGTAGATTATACGCAAAGGGCATATTGTGAAGGAGATCACGCACCCGTTTTGCAGAAATAACAACACCACCAGGACCAATATCCGCCCCATGGAGGATACTTCCTATAGTTTCTGGAGTGCCAGATTGCGGTACTGCAACAAAAATAACTTTATCAATGCGGTCATAAAGTGGGTCATTAGTCTCTTTGAGTTTCTGAATCAATGCTTTTGTCACTAAACCGCCATTCGAATGTGCAATGATTGTCACTTTTCCTGTTTTTGATGACTCGGTAAGTTCCTTCAGCTTTTTATAAATATAGCCATTCTGGAATCCCTGACTCGTACCATATGAAAGCTTGTCAGTAGAGCTCGCACCATTCATAAGTATGTCTTCGAGAGAAATTCTCCAGTCATATGGTAAAAGTGCGTAGTCGTTTATCGTTCCCTCGCTTTTCCAATCTGCGAGGTCAGCCAAAAATGACTGATAGATGTTGAAACCATATGTGTCATCGATCACTCCTTGCTCGCCCTCCTTTGTATAAAGTGGATAAACACTTTTTCCATTTACATAAAGCGAAAGATGCTCGTGGTCGCAATCAAACATCGACACCCAGCGTTCTTTTTCATTGTTGAAGACTCCACAATCTGAACTTTGCTCAAATAATCTTGAACCCATAATCCCTGGTAAGAACATTACATTTGAGTAGCAGTCTGCCACACATGTTCCTGGGACTTTATCCAGCCATGGGTCATAGAGGACATTGCCTGTGATGATAGCGCCCGTGCCACTGGGATTCAGTGGG
>JAYSWT010000492.1:0-1025 GCA_043717905.1 bacterium
TGCGAGCTGGGCGAGTCGCAAATTGACGAGCTCATAACATACAATGAACTCTGTGAAATTGTGGAAGCACAACATGAAACAGAGGCTGATGAATCGACATCGTGGGCTTTCAAGTCCATTATCGGTCATCAAGGTCCATTGAAACCGAATCACCCAGATTTCAAAGGATCACGGTATAACGTCCTAGTATCTTGGGAAGACGGTACAGAAACATACGAGCCAGTGGATATTGTCAGAAAGGATGATCCAATCTTGCTTGCCCAATACGCTGTGGATAACAACCTCCTTAACACTGAAGGTTGGAAGTCTCTAAAGCGCATTGCAAAGAATCAAAAGGTGCTGCAGCGGATGTTGAAACAGACCATTCTAGCAGCAAAACGGTATGGATCTGGGCGTCCAGTTTGGATGTTCGGAGTGCAAGTACCGAATGATGATAAAGAGGCCGACCGACTAGATATCTCAAACGGCAACACTAAGTGGGCCGATTCTAGGAAGAAGGAACTCGATCAAATGGACGAATACAGCGTTTTCCGCGATGCGGGGATTGGCGACCAAAAGCCAGCTGGATTCAAGAAAATCAATATCCGGATGATCTATTTGGCGAAGCACAATTTGCGTCACAAAGCGCGACTCGTTGCCGGCGGACATTTGACAGATCCATCGGAAGAAAGCAATTATTCCAGTGTGGTATCTCTACGGAGCCTGCGCATCCTGTTAACGGTCGCAGAGCTCAATGGAATGACAATGAATGTTGTGGACATTGGCAACACATACCTCAAAGCATATACCAAAGAAAAGGTATATGTCGTGGCAAGCGGTATCTTCGGCGAACAAGCAGGTCATACGCTAATTATAGAGAAAGCGTTATATGGACTGCGTAGTTCGGGTGCTAGATTTCATGATTGATTATCCGACACGTTACGCAATATGGGGTATGTGCCGTGCAAGGCTGATCCCGACGTGTGGTTAAGAGACTGTGGGACGCACTATGAATATGTGTGTGTCTACGTTGACGACCTTATTGT
>JAYSWT010000493.1:0-6784 GCA_043717905.1 bacterium
CGAGGACTCACTAAATTTACGCGATCTCCCTTTAAGGAGTTTTCCGAAAAAAGATATCTTCAATACAAGGAAATCGTGACTTTTAGATTAAGAATGCATTGTCGGCCTTGCTATGCCTTTGTAGGGATTCACATTTTCAAGGTCATTTGCATCATTTCTCCGTTGGATGCGCAGGTAACAAAATGGACACCTATTGCGGATCGCCACATTACGCAGCTCCTGAGATTTTCCAAGGCATGGAATACGACGGACCCGAAGTTGACGGTAAAGCAAAAAACATTGCGCAATCGGAAACCGTTAACACATTTCTTTCTGCGTCATTTGCTCTATTTACAGTTTGGTCGTTGGGCGTGATTCTCTACACGCTGGTGAGCGGCACGCTGCCGTTCGACGGAACCACTATGGGCGAGGTGCGCAAACGTGTCATTCTGGGAAAATATTGGAAGCCATTATTCTGTGAGTATGAGCGACGTCAGCTCGCTGACTCACCGAATTGACGCCTTTCTTTGTAGTATCCACCGACTGTGGCATTCTCTTGACAAAATTCCTCGCAGTCAATCCGACCAAGCGCTACAGCCTCGAGCAGATCATGAAAGACAAATGGATAAACCTTAACGATAAGGAATTAAAGCCGTACAGCGAGCCGACGGTGGATCTCAGCAATCCCAAGATCATCGAGTCGCTGCTGCAGCTCAACTTTAAAATGGCCGATGTGGAGCAGTCGCTGTCGAAGCGCCGATTCGACGAGATCTACGCGGCCTATCTGCTGCTCCAGAACGGCAGCAGTCGGAAGTTGCGCCGCTCGAAGCCAGACAGTTTGACGAGCATCGCAAGCAGCTCAGCCGCGGCCCTTCCGTCGGTCTCGTCGCCATCGAGTGCAGCTCAGAAGAGCGAAACGACGACCAACGGCGAGGAACTGAAGGAAACGTCGTTCATGAGCAAGCTGGAAGAGATGAAAACTACCAAACTCAACGGTGATCAGACGTTGCCCGAGATCGCGCCCAACTTTAAGCGTCAGTACACGATCGGCCCGAGGTCTCTCAAGGAACGCAACGCGAACCGACTGCACACGGCTTCGGGTGTCTCGCGACCACTTTCGACGACACCAAAAATGGCCACTGAACGCAGGCTGCAGAAGAGCCCGGTGAAGTTGTTGCGAGCAATTAAACCGGAAGCGACGCTCACCACCACCGCGCAGACACCGCGACGACCCAACATCAACGTTTACAAGAAGGTCGAACCGACAACAAAGGACACTCCGCTGCTGTCGCGCGTCACCGCAGCCAATTCGTCGAGTTCGTCGAGCGACGAGTTCACCCGAAACTGCCCGTCTCGATACACCTTTCATTCCGGACAGTCGCGGCTGCCGTCGCGCGAGCACAACACGCTGGAGTCCAAAGTCGAAGCGCCTCAGTTCGGCAACGGGAACTTTCTTCAACGATTGACAACGAACTTCCGCTTGTCGCAAGCCAAGGCCACCACCAAGATCGTGTCGAGCAGCAGTAAAAAATAAATTTCCACCCGAGCTTGATGTACTTTAGGGATGGAAAAAAGGATAAGCGCTGGATGTTCATGGAGTTCATGATTTTTGGTTTGAAAACAGTTCTTTGCAAATAAATTTCACTTATAAAATTAATTATTATTATTATTATTATTATTTTGTCTTTTATTAAAATCCTGTTACAGTTGAAAATAATATAAGATCATCTTTAGATTTTAAACTGATTTCTAGCATCAGCCGAGCTAACCCCGAGCTACAATGAAGAAAGCTTCACGACAAACTACATACAAAATCCAGCTGCTAAGAGCATCAAGCCATTCGTACAACAGAACCAATTCAACTATCAGAATTCGTCGCTGACACAAGTAATAATCTCATCCCAGCCGCAACAATATCCTCAAACTTTATCCTACGATCACCGCTTAATCGATCCAAATCAGTATCAATATGGCACAAACCGGTTATCGTTGCACCTTTGAATAAGTTTGGCTCTTCGTTAATTGGCCAATCAACATCCATTGCCAAAGAAAGAAAATATTACGATTCTCAAGCAGGAAATCGTTTCGCCGACAGACAGCTACGTATTTGGTGAAGTGTCGATGCCAGTAAAGGATTTTATGGAGCAACACGAAGCAATGTTGTCTTGTGATATTCCGAAAGTTGTGCAAGAACCCGAATTGGTACAAGTTAAAAACGAGCCCGAAGATGAATATTCGGCTAATGATGAACTGGCGATTGACTTCGAGGCTGAAATCAAGACGGAATGTCTGGTGAAGTGTCACTGCAAGAACCGACTCCACCAACCAGCCCACCGCCATTGCTTTACCACAATGTCAAGAAGGAGTCGGAAGATCCGTTCAAGGAAGTCATCGATTTAACCGACGAAGCAATCGACTTAGCCGTCGATCCGGTTCTCGTACTTCAAAAGACAACATACAGACGAGCGAGCATCATTCAGCCGGCTTCGGTCAACGATTTCCACTTTGTCAGCTGCGACTTTACGCAAAACAATCCACTGAAAATGTACTCGTCGGAAGTCACAATCGCGTTAAATGCGTTGAATCGCGAGTACTCGCGAGTCATGAAGAAGGTCAAAACGAAAAAGATGCGAATCGGCCCGAAGTTCTCGCTCGAGGCAAACGGAAGTGACAGCAGATGCTTCTCGATGTCGTCGAAGAAGATGAAGGATCCTATGTAGTCAGTTCAAATTGCGCAACAGCGAGGTTCGCGTCGTCGACATCATGCGACACATGAAGAACACCGTTCCGAAGGCGAAGTTGTGTGTCAATGCGATTCCAGTGACGGTTAATCTACCGAGAGATGTGAGTTTGATCCAAAAGTTAAAGATTAAAAGATCGATTTAAGTATAGGGATCTTAATTACCATGTAGGATAAAACAACTAAGGGGTAATCAAACCCAAATTCTAAATTCACTCAGTTTAATGCGGTACAAATTAAAATTAGAAATTGATTTATGATGAAAATTGTTTCTGATCTAAAACTCAATGATTGAAGTAATTTACACATTTTATTTTAAAGATCTATGTAGCCTTTCAAAACAACACGAAAAGATTATCAGTTTATTTGCAACGAGCTGGAAGATCCATTCGAGGATCCGAACGACTTCGTCGGTGACATCACATAATCGACATTCCAAATCATCTACCAGAACTTCGTAAGTTATTTACTTGTCCGCTGGTGATGGTATCGCTAACAACCTTTTAATCGCTAACAATCAGTGCAATGATATTAGATTTAACATCATCATTCATCATCAACAATCAGATGAAGAAAAGCGACAATCAAAATATCTTGACAATAATCCCGAAGCAAGATGATGGCGATAAGAAGAAACAAGGCGCGATATTGAACATTCCGCAATCGCCAACTTCGCCGATCAGCACGCGCTCGATTTACGATGGATTTGCTGACGATTAGCAGTTCACCCATCAGCACACCAATCACCAGCTCCATCATCCAGTAGATCGGCAAGACCGTCGAGCAGCAACGTTTTGCCGAAGTTCAATCAAGCATTCGGCAAAGCCGTCTTCATGACCAACCCATCGAACGAGCAGCTCGAGTCGAAGATTCTCGGTGCGAAGGAAATGTTGGTGAACCGTCGTTAACTTTGCCGACACGAAACCGACGACGAAAATAACGCGAACCGTCTCGGAAATCAAATCGACCGATGCTGGAACGCTCTAGAGTCTGATTGATAACCTGATTGAAGCTGGAAAGCTTGTTGATGTCATCACAGTCGGCGACTGTCGTGAAGCAGGAAGTTGATGTCGAGCAGAAGACAATCGAAGCGAAGCAGAAGAAAAACATCGATCACTCAACTTTGAAGCAGCTGCGCGAGTTCGACATGGTGCTGGAAAGAATGCTCTTCGGAGGTTACTGCTACGTCGATGTCATCACCGCCGACACCGGAAACCATCAGCTCCAGTCCCAAAAAGCACCTCATGCCGGATGGAACTTTTATCTTTATTTCAACGTTCCAATGCTCCAGACAAGTCACATTGACCCAGCATCAAGACCGAATCAAGACGCAAATGGAAACATGAACTTTCCTATTTCGTGTCGGTGTCGAAGCAATCGCTGAGAGCCCATAAAAGTTACGAGAATTCGGGTAAAGTTTATACATGTCACTGCGGAAAAGAGTTCAATCAAAGTGTTATTTTCATCAAAAAGATCTTAAACGACATCTTGACATTCATCATTCAGCGTAATTGAAATTAATACGTGGAATAATTTAAATACTAACATTATTTAGTTTTATTGTAAAAAATTCAACGCAGAAGTCATTTAATTGCGAAAATTTAAGTAAATAATTTTTTTTTGTTCCACAATATTAGATGCTTTGAACAAGGAGAAACTGATAAACATTATATGGACGAGAACTTTTTGCGTCAACAACAGAATCAGGGTCAAACAACTAAAAATGTTAAGATCCAGCCCCAGCCCATTGCACCAGCAGTTCCAACTTCAATTATCCTAACACAAAATATTTGCAACTTCTATTTTCGACACAATAATTGCCCGTTTCTCAAGTCGCAATGCTATCATTGCCTTTGGAATTTCAATTGTTGTCTTTATCAATTAGAAATAAAAACTGAGCTGATCCCGCCTCAACATCGACAGATGATTCTCTCGGCTTTAAGCTTTTGCGTAACGAATATAAAAGCCAACAAGGTCACCGACTATTGTTTCTCTCGATTTGATTGACCGACCAAACGAGAACTCTATAAGGCGCCATTTGTGTTTGATCTGATTCTCATCGAAAACTTAGCTTTTTTTTGTGTTTAGTTTCTAGAACTGAAGTCAAGTCGGAAGACTGACGATGATGAGTCACAAGCTTCCAGTTGCGTTTTCAGTCTCAGTATTGCGAAGTTTGTTTATTTTCATTTTTTCACAGCTTCAATAATAAAAATTTCTCATTCTCGTCAATGTATGTAAAAAATAAGACTCAGTCGATCAAGTCTTTGTTTCAACTTGTCTATCTTCGAGATAAACTGCGTAAATCGAACGAAAACAAAAAGGTTCCAAGTTCTCGGCTTTTTTATGTCTTTTCGCATTCGGCATCATGACGACGTGCGCGATGTAACATTTTCCCAGCTTACAATCGTCTTAAGTTGAATTTTGTATTTATTTTTTTCAGTTCCAAGTCGGTGGAGATGAAACGGAAACCTTTACTCGTGTCGACCTTCGCGAGAGAGAAAATGCGAGAAACATCGACATACATAAACAAAGGCAGGGAATAATGTTTGAGCACTGATAACAAGTCGCGGTTGTAAATATTTTCGCCGTAATTAATTAATTATTTTTTGATATTGATCGAATGTCGCAATTGGCGCTCGAAGATAGACTCGAGTCTCGTATGCAATTTATGGGACGCCTTCAAAATGACTTTTCATGAAATTGATAAGAAAGTTCTTATCAACGTCGATTTCCGTATCAAAAAACTGGTTGATAGGGCTGGGAGTTTTGTCGGAAATTGAACCTTTTTTTACTGAAGTCATTTTTTGACTATTGAAATATTTGTAAATACTATATATATATCTTGAGTTATATATGAAGTCTTTGATGTTCCTCGACCCGGCGACGTTGTTAATGTTGGAGCCTTTGTTGAGCAATTTCCTCATCGATCCGACCAATAAAATTGTCATGTACAACGACCGCAAACCGGCGACGATTGATAAAGAATTTTTCAACCAAAAATCGTTCAGCGATGAATGCTTCGACTTGGGTGTCGACGAACCGATCGCAAGCTATTTGTTCCCTGCTTTTCGACTCGGGTTCGATCAGATCAACTCGCACGACGGTGCAATGCACATCAAAAAGGAGCTCGAGAACGGTCAAGTCTTGCTCGAGATGAACTACAATCACACATTCACGACAATGATGGTGGCGGCAAATCTAAAGCTTATTTCTAATTATTTTTTTTAATTTTGAAGATTTTTATTGTTCATGAATAAAGATTTCTTCTGGTTTATGTTTTCTTATGATTTTCCTTATCGTTTCGTTTATCCACAGAAGCCGAATCTTTCGCCAAACGGCTACACACCATCAGATTATTGATCTTCGAGTCATCGAAAAAAAAAAGATGTTTCAAGCATCGTCAGCACAACCGAACAAAATTAACTTCAAGCATTTTTGAAAATCAAGCAAAGTATGAAAATAAAAAATACTTAAGATCATTTCAAAATTGAGGTAACAATAGAAATGTGAAACTTCTTCAAGATTTTTTTCCTCCGTATTATCGCTATCGTAGCTAAATGAAGATAAATAAAAGCCGTAGAAATCTCAGAGTCCAAGCTGCAAAAAAAATCTACAATTTTGAATTTCCTATCAATGCTTATGTTGTCACGAGAAGTTTAGCTGTCGACAGATTCCATAAACACGATTTGATTCAGTAGCTTCGATGGAAAAATCGAATTAGTTTGATTGGTTCAAATCATTTTAAAGTTCATCGTTGACGCTAATAATACGCTTTCACTTTTGATCTTGATTTCTCAGTAAGAAAATATCTTGCATCTTAAAGCGGATTAAATTTATTGTCATTGAAGAAAATGAAAATCAGTTAAAAGTAGGGAAAAAGAGTTTTATGTAAGATAAAAGCAAGAAAAATAACTAATATTGAACAAATATTTTAAAATGTTGATCGAATAAAATATTATTCCTTGAAAAACTAAATTGACTTGTTCCTTTTTTGTTTTAAGATATTTTGCGCAATTGACACTCTATGTCAAGATGTACATAGTTCCAGAACCTCCTCATTCCGGC
>JAYSWT010000494.1:0-1025 GCA_043717905.1 bacterium
TAAATAAAAACGCATATACGCCATTTTGGTGTATATTTCATTGTCAGTCAGCGATCAAATAATCAAATAAAGTTTGTATAGATATATCATCCTGTTTTGTCATTACTTGCAACAAAAGGGGTTGACGTAGTTTCATATTTCCAAGATGGTAAATCGCAATGCTTCGCACCCCATATGAACACATCTGACTGTCATTCTTTTCGTAGTTCAACTGTGATTAGTGGTCCATACCGGCCGGTGTACAGGTGCGGCTTGAGAGGCGCGGTGGCGGGCACCGGACATCACCAAGTCGAATCGCAGCGGTCGGCGTCGTACATCCGGTAAGAAATCGTAGGTACCGGCGCCGTGGCAGTCGAGCCACTCACCGAAATCACCGGTGCGATGGCTGGCACCGGACATCACCGGGTCGAATCGCAGCCGTCGGCGTCGTACATCAAAATCACCCGCCCTCGCCGGCGAGCATGAACTGTCGACGACGCGGGTCGGCTGCTCCAGTCGACGGCCCATGGAGAGAGGGCGCAAGAATGTCCCGTAATTAAATTCCCTCGTAGGATCTTCTTTAAGTGGATATGTAACGACAACCTCTGACAATCGGAAAATTGATAGCTGAACAAATATCCCTCGAAACTCAATCCATGAACATTCCTCAACCGCATCCTCTGAATCCTTGTCTGCAGACTTCAGAGATTCACAAATATAATTTTGTGTAGTTTTCTCTAAAGCAGTATTAAAAATATCTGCTTCGAATCGAGCCATGAATCCAGTCGAAAGTATATATATCAGGTCCCTTATTTCGTACATATTGTACGCGTAACCACCAATCCATGGATACCGCATTTTCCTCTCACTGACATTAAATATCGACAATAAATGGTGGCCAGGATAAGCTTTCAAAGGTTCATAGCCTAACTGTATTAGTACTTTTGTATATCTCAGAGGACTAAGTAATTGTGGATATATTAAAGAAATATTGTCAGAATCGTTTTGTTCACTTTCAGACATTTTGTAAGTATTCAAAAATCAAA
>JAYSWT010000495.1:0-1024 GCA_043717905.1 bacterium
TTCCTAGATCACGCGAAGCAGCACTTGCACTAACAGCACTCGAAGAGTCGCTTATGTGGGCAAACAAAGCGGTAATCTTCACTGAGTAACTATGTCAAAGTCAACAGCGACACGGGCAGCGAGAAAATTTCTTCAGATCCCGTACATTAAGACAAATAAGCGTGGAGAAAAGGAATTTGCAATACGTGAAGCAAAGTTGCCCAAGTCAGAACAAAAGGCGGCGCAGCCGCGCGAAGAACGTCCATGTCGTCACTGTCATAAGCCCATGATGGTAGCGGCGGGGCAGACTGCTTACTTTCATGCGGAATGTAGACGTAAGAAACGCGATCAAAGGGGACAGGGGCGAAAAGGGCGATAACACGACTGCACAAATTGGAGCCTCACGGCTCCTTTTTGTTATCCCCATATGTATATCTAGTAAGAAGAGGCATACCGATATATACTTTCCATAGAGTAATTATTAAACATAAACTTGTAACATGTATGAACACGATGATCATGAGGACCAAACCAATGAAGGATGGATCACGATCGGCATTCTTGCCGTTATCGCAATTAGCCTCAGTTTGGCTTACTACTGTGACAGCATCACCATCATTACCGACGTGCGCTCACCATTTCAAGATCTCTGATACATCGAGGGAGAAGAAGTGCATGAAGTGTGACGAAGTGGTAAAGGAAATCTAAACGATCTATGCGGTACTTTCTGAAAGCAGAATGTCACCGGATGATGAATGAGATGTTCAAAAGCAATAAACGAGCATACCTATGGTTGCTCTATAATGCAGGGTACGAAGTACATTTCGGGAACATCCATGACATGCGTGAACTCAAACGGTTGCACGCGATGCTGAAAGAACGGTACGATAGGAAGCAACGTAACAAACTAACACAATGAAAAACTTTATAAACTATACCCTTGTATTCGCACTTGCACTCACTTTCGGGTGGGCTATTATGGAAACGAGAGAATATATCAACTTTGGAAGTGAGACACCGGAAGTACGGGCTGAAGAGTCCGAAT
>JAYSWT010000496.1:0-2720 GCA_043717905.1 bacterium
CAAACTACGACGCAGCGTACGGCGCGATTACAACAAGTCCGGCAGGCCGCAACATCTTAAATCATACTATAATTTTCTTACATCTAAAATTAAGTCCCAAATGGCTACTCTACGAGACAAAAAGATAACTGCCCTGTGCGATGAAGCAGAGAAGTCCCGCAAGCCAGAGCCAGCCACCTTCTGGAAGCTGGTAAAACGGTTCACGAACAAGCGCCAAGCCGAGCTTCCGCTTTGCCAGGATGACCGCACAGCGCACACTAGTGAAGAGAAGGCGGAACTTCTGCGCGACACACTTGAGTCTGCCCACAGCGTGCCCCAGAACCCGACGTTCGACAGCCGCCATTTTGACAACGTCAACACCTTCATCGCAGAGAACGAGCAACTGTTTCGACCCCTTCATCAAGTACCTCCCCTCTCCCATGACAATCCCATGACTAAACCCATCACCCTAGGCGAGCTGAAAGCTGCAATCAAGACGCTACGCAACACAGCACCAGGACACGATGGTGTTAGCAACCGGCTTCTGAAGAAAACGCCAGACGCAATGCTTCGCCACATTCTATCCCTGTTTAATGCCAGCCTGGCAGCTGGTTTCCTTCCCACTCAGTTTCTCCACGCCACTGTCCTCATGTTCCCTAAACCCGGCAAGAACCACTCCAGTCCCGACAATTACCGCCCCATCAGCCTAACATGCACACTCTCGAAGCTGCTCGAAAAGATCCTGTGCCACCGTATCCACACGCATCTGAATGCCGAAGGGATTATCCCCGACACACAGGCAGGCTTTAGACCAGGCGTAAACACATATGAACAGATCCTCAAAGTGGCCACAGCGATGGAAATCAACGTCAACAAGAACGTACATGGTTTAATCGCACTCATGGACGTCAAGAAAGCCTTCGATACAGTTTGGCACGCCGGCTTACTGTTCAAGCTACACTCCATTGGTCTCCCTGACACCTTGGTCCGTTGGATAGCGTCCTTCCTCTTAAACCGAACAGCGCGAGTCAAACAAGACGATGCACTCTCCTCGGCATTCGTACTTAGAGCGGGAGTTCCCCAGGGCAGCACCATAAGTCCCCTCCTCTATCTGCTGTATGTTCTGGACGCCCCTAACCCTGGCGCGCATGATAGCGGCAACTTCCACGGCCAAGGCCTTGCGCAGTTCGCGGACGACACAGCATACTGGGCAGCCTCACAACATCCACACTTTGTCTGCAAAAAACTAAACCAGACACTTAGCACGTACCTTGCGTGGTGCAACAAGTGGCGGATCACGCTGAACGCAGACAAGACACAGCTATGCTACGTGAGCCGGACCTTCAAAAGCCTCCTGAAGGTAAAAGAATACCCCATCACTCTTGGAACAACGCAGCTCAAAATCCAACACTGCGCAACCTACCTCGGCATAAAACTGGACTCGCGCATGAAGTATAAATCGCATATCCTGGAGGCCGCAGCGAAGGCTAAGAAACGTGTCAACATTTTGAAGGTATTCAACCACGGTTGCTCTCAAGCTACGCTGGCCCACATTTACACTGCACTGATCCGTCCAGTACTGGTCTGGGGCCACCCTCTATACGCCACTCTAGGCGAAAAAGACCTTCGGCCACTCGAGCTTGTTGAGCGCAAGGCATTGAGAACCATCTACAGGGCCCCCCTTGGCTGCTCCAACGCTAATCTGTACGCGATCAGCTCCATACCTAGACTGCGCGACTTCGTCTACACGCTGAACCAGCGCTTCACAGAGAGTATGCTGGAGAGTCCATTCAGCACAGCACTCCATGACGTCATGCTGGATCTACCGCCGGGCAAAAAACCATATACGCTTGTCACGCTACATGACCAACTCTACCCGGTCCCGGAGAGCGACCCTGACGAAACCGACTCCGACTCTGACGTCACAAGCAGTAGCGACAGTGACGTAACATCTTCGTCATCTACTGAGCATTAATTCAGAACACTAAACTCACTAGGACAGATAACATTAAAGCATAGACATACATATAAGATAAACTAGAAAAGAGGCAACACATTTACTTCAACCACTGTAACTTGCCACATCAACATAAATGTGCCCAAAACATCCCCTTGCTTTTCTACTCAAATTGTAATGTCACATGACCATTAGCCATGTGCAGCATCATATAATTCAGTATATTTCCCTCCCACCCAGATTAATTAGAAAAGATGGCTTTACAAAGCCCAAGAGGAGAAAAAACAAAAAAAATAACGGGAAAAAAAGGCAATAAAAATTATTTAAAAAAAAAAAAAAAAAAAAAAAAAAATTACCCGTCTCCACATATGTGATTACACCACAGTTTCCATAAGAAACTATCACACCGCCAAACTAAAACCGCCAAGCAGGCCGCAGCAGCACATCCCCCCCCCCCCCTATACCCGCAGAACACGAGCGTGATGATCCCTGAAACTTTCCGCCGAATCCGGACATGTGAGAGAGTAGTGACATCGCACAACTCTTCTAGAAACCGAGGTTGAAGAGTGCATAAGACACTGAAACAACCTGAACCCATATAGGTTCGAATTACAATAAAACAAAAACCCTTTTTCGATTCATCTACCTACGTACTTCGGCTGCTTCATTCGCAGTCGTTTTCGCAAGTTTTACTCACTACTTTTCAACATGTCCGGACGCGGCAAAGGAGGAAAGGTGAAGGGAAAATCCAAGTCCCGTTCGTCTCGTGCCGGGCTTCAGTTCC
>JAYSWT010000497.1:0-2711 GCA_043717905.1 bacterium
GTACATCCCGCCAACATATCCGACCACAACTGTTTCGTTGTCGATACCATTTCTTTCTCGAAACGCAATTCCCTTTGCTGCATCTGGCTTGAAGACATCATTGTCGACTAAGATTGGGACCAAATAAGTCGTCGTTTTCGGAGCGAATTTTAATACGAAATCCCGAATGGCTGCACTGATTGGCAAAGTCGCATCTGCCAACCTTGGCAGTAGTCTCTCACCCCAATAAAACAAAAATCCCTTCGCCGTTTTGGGGAAATTAAAACTCACTAAGTCGCAAACTTCAAGCAATGTAACAATGCGAGTGAACTTAAACGCGATCATGGACAGAAAGCTATCTATCGTAGGCGAGTAGTATATGACCGCCTTGCACTTCAGTTTCCGAGCGGCAAACGGAAGCATACACCAGAATGCCATTCGATTCAAAAACGAAATCTTGTCGAAGAAGCTACCAATAAAACGGACTTCGTATTCCAATTCGTCTAGGTTTCGTTCACCGCTATTATGCCATCGTGGAATAAATACAAAGACCTTCCGGCCGGCATACTGCAGTCCTCTTGCCATGTCCCTGACCCTTCTGTCCGACGCGCAGAGCTTAGACGTAGGAGGGAAAACGGATGTGTAAACAATACCGACTGACATAGCTGCTAGATCGCGTTGAATGAAAGAATGGTAAAAAATATAAAAACTAGATGGCTCATCCGGCAAACCGGGGAGGTCCTGTTTGTGGAACCGGAAAGTTGGTATTGTAGCAAGTTCGAGTTACCTCATGGTTTTGGGGTATTCGTAACCCGAACTACGATCGGTTGCCAAGGATGGCTCTTACGCTTTTGCTTTTGATGGATGATCGGAAATGCTTTGAAGAGGTTCGTAAGATGCGATGGCCCGACGGAGTCCACTGCGTTGCCTGCGGCTCTAATCACGTTGCTAAACGCGGTTTTGACGAGACGCAAAAAGATAGACAGCGTTACCATTGCAGCGACTGTGAACGAGAGTTTGACGATCTCACGGGTACCATTTTTGCAGGCCATCACCAACCTCTTCGCGTGTGGATATTGTGCCTCTACTTTATGGGGCTCAATCTGTCTAACTCGCAGATTGGCCAAGAGCTTGGTTTGGATCCAGACAGCGCGCACGACATGGCGTCTCAGCTTCGAAATGGAATTCTTGCCAAAGAGCCTGAGGTCATACTTTCGGGAGAGGTAGAATGCGACGAAGTCTATATTGTGGCGGGACATAAGGGTAATCCCGAAGCAGTCAAAAAAAAGAACGGGAAGGGCGTCGAAGACGTTTGAAAGGCGATCGAGGTCGTGGCACATTGGAGAAAGAGAAGCCTCCCATTTTTGGGATGATTCAACGTTCGGGCGAAGTGGTAATTCAAATGCTGGCAAACGTCCAGCAGGTAACGATTGAGCCACTCATGCGAGCCACAATTGCTATCGGGACAATCGTCTACACTGACGAATACGACATCTACTCTCGTGTAACTCAATGGGGCTTTGAACACCACACTGTGAACCATGGGAGAAAGGAATACGCACGAGACGATGACGGAGATGGATTTTGCGAAGTTCACGTTAACACAATGGAAGGGTTTTGGTCATTACTGCGATCATGGCTCCGGCCTCACCGGGGCATCTCGCAGGAAAAACTACCGAACTACCTCGCGTTTTTTCAATTCGTTCACAACACCCGGAAACGAGGAAAAGCACTCCTCCAATCACTCGTCGAGCGACTACTCACTTGACCTCCCCGAAACACCGTATGAGCCAACTAGATTTGGGGAATTCCTTGCGCCGCCAACTCTGAACTTCTTGGATTCTTAACTCCCACGATGAGGTAATGATCCTTTCCAAAGCTATAGTAGACTTTTCGTCCCTTCTTCCAGAATTGTCTCAAATAGGGAAATCGCTGAATGGAGAAGCCGATCATGCTCTGTAAGTAGGATCGCCAAAAAAGTACCTGTCGGATGTCAATATTGTTCATTCGATCGATTCGTAAAACATCGAAGCCAGTTTTGCGGAGAAGAAAATCAGCACTTTTCCTAGTGAAAAACGAAATGTGTTCCCAGCTGCAGAAATAAGACCATTTTTCTCTAGACAATCTAGCAGCCCAACTCTCAATGTTGCCGGTTCCTAACAGAACTATCCCACCGTCCGTGAGGTAGAAATGAATCAGCTCCAAGAGGGCGTCGGGCTTCTTTAAGTGCTCCAAAACGTCCAACATAACGATGACATCAAATTTACATGGGAACGTCGTTTTGTCTAGAAAACCGTTGAAGATTGTGGCATTTGGTATGTCCTTAGCCTTGACAGCAGCTAGCGGCGATGGCTCAACTCCGTATCGCTCCCATCTCTTTTCATCAAAATAGGCAAGAAAGTGTCCTGAACCACACCCAATATCTAACACTTTACCTGAGCGCTTCAGTTTCTCTATTTTGCGTAGAATGCTCAAGTGTTTCAGTTTGTAATAATCAACTCCATCCAGCCTAGCAACGGAGTGGAAAACAGAATTCATTCTGGAGTAGTATATGTCAAAGACGCTTTCCGTGATTTGCGGGCTTGTGTAACAGTGGCCGCAGTGAATACATTTAAGCAAAGAGACGGCTGGTACATCGCGAGAAATCTCCAACTTCTCCACAACCAAGTTGTCCTCGTATTCAAAGGAAAAGACTTTTTTTCCAGAAACCGACTGGCAAATCGGGCAAGTTG
>JAYSWT010000498.1:0-2708 GCA_043717905.1 bacterium
ACTTTCTTGTTGGCATCCCTCAACTCGTTCAATAATTTTAAAGCATCGTAGTCCTGTTCACCTGAATTGATTTGCTGTCAAAGAAGAACAAAGAAAAAAGAATAGAATTTGATGAAAAGAAGTATGAACTTGCCTTTGTGGAGCTGGTGATCCTCACAAAGGAGCGAATATATTTCTTTGCACCGGCTACCGATTTTGGTGTCGTAGTGGGCAATGAGGTTGCTGGTACTTCCTTCAGTCGAAGTTCTTGGTTGATGATCTCTTTTGCAAGCTTCGCAGACAAGGCACACAAACTTTTGGTTTTCTTTCTCGCCACAAACACCAAACCAAGGATCACTTCTTGGTTTCTTCCGGTGACGCATTTGATGATTCTTTACTCGATTTACCACTCAATCCACTTTCTTGGTCTTTCCTCGCGCTCTCTTTGCTTGGTTGTCGCTCATTTTGTTCAGTGACAAAAATATTTTATTTGACCACTTTTAAATTTTTTTCTTAAAAATCTTTTTTATTTTCTGAGATCCTTGCAGTAAAACACATCTTTATTGCATTTGAATATTTTTCTGAATATGAATACATGAATATTTTTCATATATATTTGAATAAATAGGGTCGAAGTATTGGGTCGCTAGTCTATTCCGCCCAAAAAAACTATTCCGCCCAAAAAAAAAGCGCGTAAAACGGACGGTACTGGCAAGGGAGGACACACAGAGCGGCCTTTTTGACAATCGAACGGTTGAACAATGTCTTCTGAACCACTAAAGTATGCTGGTGATCTCACTGAAGCAGAAAGAGAGAAGTTATTCTTTCGCGTCAAGGAGGAAAGGGAAGGAGGGAAAAAACTGCTTCCCGTGTGTGCTTCTGTAGCCCAACATGCTGGAGTGACCACTGAAAGTCTTCGTTGCATGGTTCGACGCATGGAGAAGAACGGGGGAAAGAGCCACGGCAATAATTTACTGGCAGTGGAAGAAGAAGTCGGGCTCGTTGCAGTATGCCGCGCTTTCTCCTTGCTCAACCGTGGTCTAGTGAGAGAAACCATCATTTACTTCCTTTTGAAAATGTTGGGTGACCGTGAGTGTCTTTTTCCTGGGCAGTGGGTCGATAATTTTCTTTTGCGACATCACGATGAGATCAACATGCGAGTAGCGAAGGGGTTGGTTGGGAAACGTATTGGCAAGACAGTACTGTGTGAGGTTGAACGTTTTATTGACTGGTTTGAGGATTGGACAATGGAAAACAAAGTTACACAGCAAGGATTGATGAATGCTGACGAAACACGAATAACGATACAAGGAGGACAAAGGAAACAAAAAACAGCAGAAGCAGCGGACAAAAGGAAGCCAGGGGTTATAGAACTTCCTGCTGCATATGGTGCAACGTATGTTCCCTTCGTTCTTGCCACAGGAGAGATGTGTTGCTCGTTCTTCGTAGTACCCACCCGCGGCAAACCCACGGTCACTATCAAGCTCCACCGAGTGAGAAGAGACCGGGAGCAGCACACGACATTCTTCACGTTCACCGAAAGTGGCTGGGTTGATAGCGCGACTTGGCTGTTGATGCTTAAGCAGATGCTGGTGTCATGGCAAACATTGCGTCGCAAAACCACGCTGTGTCTCCTAGTCGACAATCTGCGCGCCCACATGACTCCCGAGGTCCTCAAATGGTGTCACGAGAGTCAGCTGCAACTGGTCTTCTTCCCCAAGTACGCCACGCATTTCATTCAGCCTTGCGATGACCTCATGTTCGCCACTTTCAAGAAAAAGCTCCGTACGGAAATGTCTGCGGACCTGAGCTTCTTGACCCACGAGGAGAAGGACCTGGGTGCCCATCTCCTCTTGCTAGCACAGCGCCTCGAAGGCGTAATCACCCCAGCAGTCGTTGTCAAGTCATGGGCAGCAACAGGCATGGAGCCGTTCAACAAAGATCTCATCATGAAACGCGCCAAACTCAACTGTGGTGAGGACGCTGCGGAAGAAATGGGTGTGGCAGAGCGTTTGGATACCTTCAAAAAGGATTTGGTAGGCAAGGTTATTGAGGTGGTCAACCAGAAAACGCAGCCAGAGGACGTCGACATCATTACCATACCAGCTCCACCTCCACAAGTCTTCCTCGCTATCGACCTGTACAAAATGCACGAGGTGAGAATGAAGGAGAAGGACGAGAAGGACGAGGCGAAGAGATTGAAAAGAGACTTGACAGAGAAGAAAAGAAACGAGAGAGAAGAAAAATGGTTGTCTGTTTATGGTCCCAATTTCTGTCGTGGCGTACACGGCAAGAAAAACAGACCATGTTATAGTGTTGGAATGTTGGAGTGGTGGCGTTGTTCAAAGTGTGAATCGTTTTGTTATTGTCCAGAATGTATGAAAAAGCAAAAGAAAGATGTACCTGCACATGATAACAAGTGCAAAAACAAAAAGACGCCGATCGCACTTTGAATCCAATAAAGTCAAGAAAACGAAATCCGATTGCCTCCGATTTTCAAGTACATAAATAAAACAAGCATACAAACAATATTTGAATGTAATTTTTACCTCGACGAAGCTCCGTGTCAGCGTCCCACCAAAATTTTTGAAAATTTTTTTTTTGGGCGGAATAGTTTTTTTGGGCGGAATAGACTAGCGACCCAATATAAAAAAAATAATTATAATAACAGGAAGTCCAAGCCAAGTTTCCCATTCGCTATGGACACAGACGAAAAAAGGTGGATCGAT
>JAYSWT010000499.1:0-1016 GCA_043717905.1 bacterium
ACTGCTTGTAGGTATTGATTCCTGATTATTTGATTTAATTCTTTTTTTGTAGAATATGGCCTGCATGGGACTTATTTCTGTCATCGAAGCTGCTCAGGAATTCCCGTTTGATGGTTTTGTCAGTCTGTGCGTCAGCAACTGGAGACCTACCAACTGATCCACGTCGTGACTGACCAGTTTGTCGTGCTGACTGACACTGTTGTCCGAGCAGTAACTGAAACGCTCACTGTGACCGTGCTTCTTCTTGGCGGCCTTGTCCTCGTCGTCAACGTCAATCAAACAATCTACAAATTTCTATGTAGATCTCCTCCAATTCTCGACGAGCATTTTCCGACAACGATGTTTTCGAACTTCTAATGTTGATCAACGTGTCAAATTGTGGATTCGTGTTTGTGGTTGAAGCCTGAATCAGAGTTAGGGCTCCACATTTGAGTCACTCTTTTGCTTATATCTGACTCTTGGCTCGACGAGTAATAAATGGCATCGTTATCTACCACTTTTCGAGATCCGTGATGATGTTGTTGTGGGTTCCTACTCTCGTTCATGTATGTATGGTTGGAGTCCCTTCTCCCATGGTACCGCGTTGTAAGGTTCAACTGTGGATGTACTCATTGTAGGCGATGGATAAATGGGGATATCTATCTTAGAGGTCTTGCTATACTCGGGTTCATAATGATAGTTCGTATCCGTGCTGATGAATTAGCTGCTCTTCAAGACTGTAAATGGTCTGATCGGTTTTATCCTTCGAGTTATTGTCGTTGCTGTGGTTCATTGATGATTCGTTTGTGGATCTACGGTACAATGTACGAGATGAGAGAACTGAGAGCGAGTATTTGGAAGATGTGCAGTGGGTGACAAAGGTACAAAAACCTTGTTAGAAAATATGGCTCATGCCTCTGTAGGTCGGCCGATGGTGGTGGCAGAACCAACACGCCGTTCGTTCCGGCACCGTACACCTTCGATCCTAGCGGCGACGACCCAGACTCCGCACTATTGGCTGGCTCCCTCGCCTCTGT
>JAYSWT010000500.1:0-6726 GCA_043717905.1 bacterium
TTTATTGGTGAAGGTAATTGCTAAAATTGCTTCTCCAGGCACTCCGTTCTCTATTAAGTGACCTATTCGGTGGGTAATAGTCTTAGTCTTTCCCGCCCCAGCGCCAGCCAATATCAAAACCGGCCCTTCTGTTAGTGCAACCGCTTCTTGCTGTCGCTCATTTAGCCCCTCAAATAAGTCTTTCATCCCATTCAAGGCAGGACGCGAGCTCTTTATGGCTGCTTGCTTATCAAATTCACCTTCATCGCTCATTTTCTCCATGTGTTAAAAAAATTACATCTATGTGTTCGCGGTTTTGAACGGGATTCATTAGCCATCATATTAGCACCTCCCGCAAGATTTCAGAAAAAGTAAAAAATGCCTTATTTATAGCGATATTTAGTCTACACCTTCATATTTAAACTCTAGGCAAAATATGGCTCAATCTAGCCAGATTTTCACTTTTACCTCAGCAAATTTTCAAAATATCCTTATTTAGCAACGTATTTTTACCTATGCGATTAATCACAGAATTGCATAAAGTTGTTGACGGGAGTATTTTATGTTGAAATAATGATTTCATACGGTTGAGAACGGTTGCACGATGATGAAGAGCCCACACTCTACGCACGAACGAACGAAAGCAAGAATAACCAAGCTAGGCTTATAACAGAAAAAAAGACTCATTCCGGACCTCAGTTTTTACGAGGGTCAAATCGGATTCATATGCTTCCCCAAATGAAACTTTCATGGAAAAAGCTTTGTTTCTCCATGCTCATACTATTGGTACTTCCAGCCGCTGTTGCATACGCTGGCTTTTTTTCGTTGTTCGGTGATATTTTTTCAAAAATAAGCACCGTTGAAAAGCCGATTACTTCTCAGAATATTGCTCTACTTTCAGCCGCTTCTGCTTCCGATCTTTCAAAGCAAGAGTCAGGGTCTGATGTAAATACCGTTGACGGAAGTGCACTTCTCCCCGACGCAGGTCCTGAGGGGGCTAGTGCTGACCTCAGCGACCAAGACTTTGACCATGGTCAAATTAGTATCTACTCGGTTCATGCTGGGGATTCCCTTGCTTCGATTGCAAAGATGTTTAATGTTTCAGTAAATACCATACTCTGGGCAAATAACATGCAAAAGGGAGCGAAACTTGCAGTCGGAGATACACTCGTCATCCTTCCAGTTTCAGGTGTTGAATATACCGTAAAGAAGGGTGATACCATCGAAAATATCGCAAAGAAGTATAAGGGAGACCCAATAGAAGTCCGAAGCTATAACTCACTCGCAGACAATGAACAGCCTACGCTTGGTGCTGTAGTGATTATTCCAGACGGCGAGATGCCGGCAGCGCTCCCGACAAAAACTAAACCAGCAAACTCAAAGCTCCGTGGAGCAAATGGTCCTACGTATGATGGCTATTATCGTGCCCCACTTGCAACCTACAGAAAAACACAAGGCCTGCACGGATATAATGGGATTGATTTGGTTGAGTATCTAGGGGCACCAGTCTTTTCCGCTGCAGCAGGAGACGTTGTCATAGCTCGTGTGGGTGGATATAACGGAGGGTACGGAAACTATGTCGTTATCCAACACGGCAATGGAACTCAGACTCTCTACGGACACTTACAATCTGTTGCAGTGTCCCCTGGCGACCACGTAATTGGAGGACAAACTATCGGTTACCTGGGTAACACCGGACGCTCAACAGGGGCACACCTCCACTTTGAGGTTCGAGGCGCGAGGAACCCTTTCTAGCTTCCTGTCCAAGTAGTTTTCATTTCACAATTTAAGTTACCGCATTGAATTGCGTATCTTTTCACTATCTCGTGCGGCATAATTCTGCTCTATGTTGCTTCTTCACACGTGCTATCATAAATCACATGAACGAGGTGGGAATATTGTACGACAAGATGTTTGCTCTATTTCTCACAAATCGAGCACGCGCTATTCGTTATGGATTTTGGCAAAAATGGACGTTCACTTTTGCAGGGGCACAGGAAAATGAAAACAAATTCCTTGCTGAAGTGGCAAAAATAACCACCGGCGAAAAAATTTTGGACGCTGGTTGTGGTGTAGGTGGGAGTAGCTTTTGGTTGGCGAAGTACTTTCAAGCAAAAGTCACTGGTGTCGCACTTGGTCGTAAAGAAATTGCTTTCGCTAAAAAACTCGCTATACGAAAACAGCTCACTACACTGGTTAATTTTCAAAATATGGACATGGTGAAGACGGATTTCGCCCGAGGTGCATTTGACGTTGTTTGGGCAATTGAAAGTATCTTGTATGTTAATGAGAAAGCAGCGCTCTTTCATGAGTGGGCTCGTGTACTCAGACCAAACGGGAGAGTTGCCATTGCCGACCTATTTTTAACGAGAGTGCCAAAAACAGAGAAGGAGATGCTTCTCTATACAAACTTCGCATCCCACCAGCTCATCGCTCCTCTTCTCCATGTTGATGAAGTAACAAAACTACTTCTTTCGAGTGGGTTCCGTGATATTGTGTATGTCGACAAGAGAAAAGCAGTCATCATCACTTCGTATCTCTATATGCTCAATGCGGGAATTTTTTTACCCTTTGTGAAAGTTCTTAATGTCGTGTTGCTTGGAAAGTTTCCTCGTGCACTATCGGATAATATTTATATGGCAATTGAACAATGGCGGGCAATAAAGAGTGGGTTATTTACCTATGGTGTTTTTGTGGCTACAAAGAAATAGTACGTACTCTGATATACTTTTGCTATGAAAGCTCCAACAAGAAAAAAGTTTTATTTTCTCACTGACTCCGAGTTTGCCACACTGAGGGTGCTCGACACTCCGCAAAAGGTACAGGATTACGTCTCGAACATCCCACAGAACTTTGAAAGAAATGGAGAGAGTTGCATGTCGGTCAGAGAGGTGATTCGAACAAATAGGGCACATTGTATCGAAGGAGCCCTTCTTGCTGCGCTCGCATTTTCCATTCATGGAGAGCGACCACTTTTAATGGACCTTGAGGCAAATAATAAAGACGAAGATCATGTCGTCGCGCTCTTTAAACAGGACGGGTGTTGGGGTGCAATTTCAAAAGGTAATCACGCGTATGTTCGCTATCGTGATCCAATTTATAAAACAATTCGTGAACTTGCGCTTTCGTATTTTCATGAATACTACAACAACAAAGGTGACAAAACACTCCGTGGGTATTCAGGGCCATACAGTCTTTCCCACTATAAAGTTGATGACTGGATTACTGGAGTTAATTCATGGAAAATAGCGGAAGATCTTTGCGACATTAAGCACTACCAATTTATAACAAAAAAACAGGAGAAAATTCTTCGTCCTGTTGACCCCATTCAAATGAAGATTACAAAGTTTCGTGTTCACACTCGCTAAAACGCGGTGAACAAACGTTTCGGACGATATTGTAGTGCTTCGAGGATATGTTCTATTTGAATATGTCGTGATTCGTCGAGGTCTGCGATGGTGCGGGCAAGTTTTATGACTCGATGAAAAGCGCGAGGAGAGAGGTCAATTTTCTTAGCACTTTCTGTGAGTATATTACTCACTTCGTCATCAAGCTTAATCAGTTTATCGATATCACGTACACTCATAGAACCATTGGTCGTCTGTTTTCCGCCGAATCGATTTGATTGATGTTTACGCGCACTTTCAATCTGCTGAATAAATTCTGAGAGCTGCGTGTCTGCTCCATGTGTGCGATTTCCAGGGGTGAGTGTTTCGTGGAGTAGTCGCGGAACTTCAATCCACAGGTCGATGCGATCCACAATCGGCCCCGACAGCTTGCGTTGATAGCGACTAATGGAAGCAGGATTGCAGACACAGGGCTTCTTGCTGTCTCCATAGTATCCGCATGGGCAAGGGTTCATTGCTGCAACTAAGATAAAACGTGCGGGGAATTGCTCTGAGCCCTTTGCGCGAGAGATTTGTACCACACCTTCTTCGAGCGGTTGACGTAGTGATTCTATAACCCGCTTATCAAATTCAGGAAACTCATCGAGAAATAGTACTCCACGATGTGCAAGCGTAGCTTCTCCAGGTTTTGGGGTACTCCCTCCGCCAATAATAGCAACGTATGATGCGGTGTGATGCGGAGCTCGAAAGGGTGCAGTAGTAATAATTGCTCCCTTTCCTATTCCCGCAACGGAGTGAATCGAGGTAACTTCTACTGCCTCGGACTCAGAAAGCGGGGGTAAAAGTTCTTTAAATGCTCGCGCGAGCATTGTCTTTCCTGTTCCTGGGGGTCCCCACATTGCAATATTGTGTCCTCCTGCAGCAGCAATCAGGAGTCCTCGTTTTGCCACCTCTTGTCCGCGAATATCTGCAAATGCACTTTCTTCTGACTTTTTTTCAAGTGCATGCATCAACGTTCGCTCTGTTGGTTTGATACGCTTGAGCGTTATTCCGGGTCGTTCATCACCTTCTTCTTTGTGAATTGGACTTTCAGGAAGAAGGTGTCCAATAATTTCTGAGAGGCTTTCGACTGGAAAGACTTCAATATTTGAAATAAGTGCTGCTTCTTTTGCATTTTCCTTTGGTACATACAATTCACGAATTCCTTCTTTTTGTGCGGCAATAGCTATAGCAAGTACGCCGTCAACAGGACGAACTTTTCCGTCGAGTGCAAGTTCACCAACAAAGAGTTTTTGCGAAGGATTGAAGCGAATATCTCCTGCTGCGAGGAGGTAACAGAGTGCGATGGGGAGATCGTAGAGTGGGCCTGATTTCTTGACGTCTGCAGGAGCGAGTGCGATGGTAATTTTTTGGTTGCGCTGTTTTGGGGACTTCCATCCTGAGTTTTTTATTGCTGCGCTCACTCGGTCACGAGACTCCTCGACCGCCTTATCTGCAAGCCCAACAATGGTAAAAGAGTGAAGGCCTTTTGCGAGGTCAGCTTCAACGGCAACCATGGTCGCACCGAGTAGGCTTGGTTGTGCACTCTGGACTTTTGCGAATCCCATCCAGCGAATACTAGCGTTCTTGTTTAGTTTTGCAAGGGTTGGAATACTTGCCAATTAAAAACTTTGTGGGTTTATTTGTTTTGCGTGTTTGCTGAAATTATCGCATGGATACTATCGGGTTTTCCAGCAATCACGAGTGTACGTTTGTCGATAAATCCATATGAGAGAACCGGAATTCCATCGAGGTCAGAGAGTGTGCGAATCCCTACCCCCCAACCTTGTTCATCCTTAAACTTTCTTTCCCGAAGGCTCAAAATCAACTTCCTGTTGTAGAAGGGATCAAGTACTGGTATGAATATTCCCGCCATTTCTGGCTCCCAGTCAAGCATTGCAGCGAACGTGTTTGGGTAGGAACGTGAGCCAAGAGTAATAACTCCTGAAAGTGTCGAGCTTGAATAAACTTGATAAGAAAACCGCGAATCGAGCGAAAGTAACAATTGGTCAGGAAGTTTTGCATTTGACACTGCAGTGAAGAATTCTTCTTTTGTTGCGCTACGTATGTCACCAGACTCGTCATTGGTCACAAAAACAATTGCACGCTTTTCTCCTGTAGGGAGATATGTTTTTCCAAATGCAATAGAAATGTCTGCAAGCACCTGCTCACGAGGAGAATTTGAAATATCAACTTTCAGATCATCAGTGGTTGGGACTGGAGCAGTACTTGTTGCGACTTTTCCAAAAAAACCTCCAATGTTGCCCCCAAATAGCGCATACCCACCTACCCCGAGACCAAATGCAAGCACAAAGACGAGTATCAGTATAATTCTCCCGAGATGTACGTTTGTCTCCTCTATTGGAAAGCGAGTCTCTCCCCGTGATTCTCGACGTGCTGCTTCTGCCATGGCGACGTCAGTCAGTGTCGTCCCCTTTTCTTTGATCAACTCTTGTACATCTGCACGAAAAGTCCTTACCGTTGCAAGACTGCTTTGTACCGGTTTCTTTTTTTTCTCCCACACCGTTTCCTTTTTTGCGGACTCAGGTTTTTCGTATGCGATTTCTTTCATGTTGTTCTAGTATACAACTAACTCTCGTACTCATGAAAACAACCGCATTGTGCGGTTGTTTTCATGAGTATTACCCGCGGTGTTCTTTTATCACTTTTGCATCATGCTCATTTGGCTTAATGAAGTCCTTGTCGGCGCGCTTGATCGAGAGGTTAATGCGGCCACGCTCGTCGACCTCTTTCACGACGACAGGCACCACCATTCCTTCTTTAACATAATCTCCAACTCGGTCGATACGGAATGATGCCATTTCGGAAACATGGACGAGTCCCTCAGCATTTTGGCCTATTTTGACGAATGCTCCAAAGTCCATTAGGCGAGTGACTACCCCTCTAAACATTTCACCCTCTATGTATTCATGGGTCATTTCAGCGATGATATCGCGTGCTTTCTCTGCTGCGCCACCCTTGCCTGTGATGAATACCATGCCATCATCCTCAATTTCTATTTCAGCACCTGTTGCCTCGCGGATTTCATTTATCGTTTTACCTCCTCCACCGATTACCATTCCGATTTGGTCAGGCTTGATTTGTATGGTGACTATTTTGGGTGCGTAGGTTGAAATGTCGGTGCGTGGGAAAGCGATTGCTTTCTTCATCGTCTCAAGAATTGTCAGTCGAGCAACTTTCGCTTTTTCAAATGCTTCCTTGAGTATTGGGAATGGAATACCATCTACCTTCACATCCATTTGAATCGCAGTGACACCGTTCTTTGTTCCAGCAACCTTGAAATCCATGTCGCCATGGTGGTCCTCGGGGCCCTGTATGTCGGTGAGTACTTTATATTTTG
>JAYSWT010000006.1:0-6371 GCA_043717905.1 bacterium
GCTACATTTGCAGGACCCCGATAGAGTCCTTTTTTAAATACCATTCCGTAGTGAAAATTACCCGCATCAATATTGTGGTCAAAAGTAAAATTCATAGACTCAACTAATTTTCGCGCTTCAATTTCAGGAAATACCTGATCTTTGGTGGGACCCATGCTGTTGAAAGAACCTGTCCAATCTATAAGGAGCAGCTGTCCTCCTTGGCGGAGCACTCGCTTCACCTCTTCAAGGGTAGTTTTTTTATCCTCAGTTTGAAAAAGCACATTTGAAAGAATTGCAATATCAATAGTTTGGTCAGAAAGTTTTGCTCCACCCTGTTCTTCTAAATTTGCCCAAATATAACCTACATTTGAAAGGTGCTGTTCTCGACAAGTATTTTCAAGACGGGTCAGTAAATCCTTTTGCACGTCTATCGCATAAACCTTACCAGTACCATTCAATGCCTTTGCTGCTGCTATAGTGTACGCACCAGAGCCTGCACCAAAATCTGCTATTATTTTATTTGGCTCTATGGCCAACTGCTCAATATTTTTTTCTGGGGCTGAAAACATGAGGATATTATAGCACCTCCGAGAATTGAATATACTATCCCCTATCCCCAGTTTTAAAATAATAGTGGCTAGGAGAGATACTCTACTCAGCGTTTTCTACGCTGAGTAGAGTTGAGCTGTTAGGTATTGAAGTGAATACTCTATAAAAAAGTTAACTAAGATATTACTCGCAGCAATTCTGTTACTTTACGTTACGAGCCAATTACCTCATCTTATGGTGTAATGACAGTGCCAATATAAAGGACATCGGTTTGGTGAGTCTCTATATAGATGTCCTTTAGCGTATACTTTCTAGTACTGATAATTTGTATTCCAATCATATCGTTGCAAATCGCACCGTTCGTCTTAAAATTATAAACTCGAGATGTATAATCTACGCATGATAAAGAAAGTAAAAAACATTCCAATTCCCATAATGGTTATTATTGTTTTTTTGCTTCTGATTCCTGTTTTTCAGACTTGGAACCATGGCTATATCAAAGCGAGATTCGAAAACAATTGTTTTAATCCTCGTGAAACCCTCGAGGACTGTCACGATAGCTACTACCGCAAAACTGCAATAGCTCACGGAACAAGATTTGCGCTGTTGCTATTGGAGAAACGCAAACTTACCGATTCCGTGCTTGCGACGAACTGCCATCAGGCCACTCACGAAATTGGGAGAGTTGCATACAAAGAATATGGTTCGATAGGAAGTGCATATACAGAAGCTGACTATACCTGTTGGGGAGGCTATTTGCATGGAGTGGTTGAAGCTTCGATGCGCGGGAGAAATATTGCCGATGTTTCTGCTAGTGAACTAAGAAGTATGTGTAGTGAAGTTAAAGGAAATGACAGTAAGTCATTTGAATATTTTTCTTGTGTACACGGCATCGGGCACGCACTGATGTTTGTCTCAAATAATGATCTCCTCACTTCTCTTACTCACTGTGATGACCTCCTGAATTCTTGGGAAATCAGACAGTGCGCAAATGGTGCATTTATGCAAAATATGTTTTCAAACTTTAATGAGCACGTCTCGGAATTTGCAACAAAGGATGACCTACACTATCCATGTAATGTGGTACGAGAGGACGAACAAGATATCTGTTATCAAGTACAGAGTAAACTCATCATTGATGGGCTTGGTGGTGATTTTGGAAAAGCATTACAATTCTGTGGGGAACTTATCTCTTCAACAAGTAGCAAGGCATGTGCTTCGGGTGTTGGAGCTGGAGTTTCTATTTATTCAGCGTATAGACCACAACGGATTGTTAAACTCTGTTCACTTGCGCACGGCGAACTGGTCGAAAGTTGTCTGTATGGCGCCCTAACTAATCTCGAAGGAGTTGTTGGCGACACAAGCCTTGGAGAGAAAGTGTGTTCGTTTGTTCCAGCTGAGAAAAAGCAGAGCTGCGAAGTAGTCCTTGCGCAAGCTCATGCTGATTTTCCTGGCAGAGTGGTGAATGAGTAGTCCTTCCCAAACGCTATTTACGTATTGAGAATTGTGTCTTTGAAATTTCGATCAAGTTGTTCAGGGCCATAGTTGTTTGTACCCACTGTGCCCCTAGGTAAAATCAATAAAATCGGAACAATAAAAGCGAGTGGGAGAAACAGGTAAATGAGCGTTATCCATCCACTTGAATTAATGTCATGGAGTCTTCGCGCTGAGAGCGATATGTACATTGGAGTTGCGAGGAGGTAAATCGCAATAATAATATACAACTGGAAATCAACTGAGCCACGAGAATATTTTGTCAGAAATCCAACCAATGCAAAAGTAAAGAACAGTGAAATGAGATAGAGGCATGTGTTGATAAAAAACTGTTTTCGACCAAGTCTTCCTTCAAACAAATGCGCAAATGTAAACTCCACGGGTGGTGCAGGTGAAACCACGGCATCTTTAGCCATTGCGCCAGTAACGTCTTCTGCTTTCCATCCTTGTGCAAGCAGTGCACCGCTGATTACTTCGTCAGGTATCCCTCGGGCGCGCTCACTTACAACATAGGCAAAAATTGTTTGATTCAACATAGTATATTCATCTTAGCAACCCATGCTCATCCTCTCCTACCCTGCTATCCCCAAATGAAACTCACTATTGCGTAATGTCTGAAATAGAAGATAATTTGTATACAGTTATATGATTATACAAATAGCAAACATAGGTGCAGGCTTCATTCTCGCAGCCCCGAAAGTAAAACAATATGTCGGAAAAAATGAGATTGAGCGCTTTGAGCGCGTCATCGCTCCTTACCTAAACCATGTTGGATTAATAGAACTAGCGATAGGAGTTGTGGCACTCCTCACCCGTCTTGGTATAACCAATTTACATATCAGTGACTTCGGGGCGAGTTTCCCGCAGGCAATCCCTGCGATACTGATGGGTGCGGTGATTGCAACAGGTTTCTTTGATAAATATCCAAAAGCAAAGGAATACATCAACAAGCTCAACAAATATCGTATCGAACTTGGTTTCCTCGGCATCGCAGTAGGAGTGGGTTCGCTCATGTTCGGTTGTATCCTCCCACTCGTTTGTGGGCAAATACTTCACTAAAGAAATAAACTCTGGACGGGAGATCTACTTTCTTTATTGAGATTACTTTTGGGGTTCTAGCTCTTTATTTTTTTTAGTAATAATGCTTGTATTCACACAGACTAACCCAGACAATCTCGGAGGTTATAAATGGGGCACATTTCAATAATTACTGTACACCATGAAAATCGACTGCAAATTGTATGTTCACCAAGGTTTGGTGCTGCGATAGCGAGCGCTGTTAAATCAGCGCAAAGACCTTCGACAATCATGCTTGGAAAAGAAGAAGTGGGAAGCGTTCTCTTCACCACAAAGGAAGAAAAAATAATAGAGCAGCTCGTCGTAGATGGACCAGTGACAGGAATACTTTCGGTTGCATGGATTTTCCATGACAATTTCCCGGCAATGAAAGGCGATTCGGAGTTTGGCAAAAGGTTTACGGAACTGATGTATGAGCTTCCGTTGATGTCGACCGACCAGCGACTACCAGTTGATGCAACAGCGAAGGGCGACACAACCACAGGTGGTTACATTTTCTTTAACCTCGAACCGCATTATCGAGTAAAGATCGATGCAAGCAATAGCCGCGCGCATGTGGTTTCATACAGCGTCAAGTAGTCGAAACCAACAGCATCCATATAGCCTCAATCTGTCATCGTAAAAAAAGCCTGACGCCCCCCCCCGAGCCCGTCGGCTTTTTCTTTTGCGCAATTTTGTTATCATCAAGTGAGACTATCAAGGAGCGGTCATGCCTCAACTCTATCAGTCACCAATCGAGCGACTTGTCGCTCTAGGAAAAGCAGTCCCCGTCCCGGAAACCGAAGTGAAGCTTGTCGCGCACATGAAGCGCACCTACGTGCCGAGCATGGAGGCATATGTCCGCAGTCAAGGCCAGCATGCAGAAGATATCCGCAACATCCCGCTCGCAGACGAATGAACCCTCACCTCCTACCGACGCGTCTCCCTCAAGACCGTCGGTTTTTTTCTCATCCATTCCAACCACATCCAAAGACCACCTTTGGATATTGTACTTGGCGACCTAGTCGCCAAGTACAATATGAGCAAAAGACCGCCTTTGGATGTAAGACAGGTTCCATTAAAGGTGGAGGTTTTGGATGCTTATCCTTATACTTGGAAGTTGAGCTTCCAAGTGAATTCAAATTGCCTTCTGGTGTTAGGGCGCGCGCCCAATCCGCGCCGTCTTTTTCTTTACCTCCAAATTAAAAAACAGTTCCTGCCCCCCATTAACCCATTGTGTTACCATTCAGAATGTAAAATTTTCTTATTAAGTAGAAATTTTTTCCAAATCGACATTGAGTCATCTACAATACTAATTACCTCATACGAGAGGTAATTATCGGGTGATTGCATATCAAACAGAAGTAGTTTTACCTGAGACTCATGGCTGACTCCTTTTTCAATATATGGAGCACTTATTGACATGTACCCGACCGATAGATTTTTGTCCTTAATCTTAGGAGTTAGATGTTTAGTTCCAATACATATATCTTGAACAATTTGCAATTCACTATTTTCATCAATTAAATCATTTGCCTCTTTCGCAGAAATTACACCTGAGCTAATAAGCCAGTCTTTTAAATGGTGGAGATGTTGAATACAGGTATACACATCGTCAATATAATCGTCAGCGAGTGGGTGTACATACCTTGCATTTTGGTACTTCTCTAGTTTATTTCTATATCTTAGAATCCTGTTATATTGTTGCTCCCACATATTTCTTCATTATTAAACGCGACAGTTGCGATGAGATACGAGGCGCATGTTCACAAATCTCAAACCCTCAGATTCAGATGAAGTGCGAGGAAGAATCGAGCAGCGACACGAGACGTACTCACAGTACGTTGAATGGCGTGCGGAGATTCTGACAAAGCAATTCGCTGAATGTGTGGGTTTTGTAAAACTTTACAACGTAATAAGAGAAGCGATGGAGTCGCCCTCACGCAACTTCATGATGCGTACCCCCTGCGTCTGCCTCCCCAATACTGGAACCTCTTTGAGTACCACGCGTATGACCTGACTGTTTTTTGAAATCGCAACAATCTCCCCCTCTCTGTCCTCGACAATAAGTCCGGTCATCACTTCGCCAGTCTTTGGAGTCACCTTGGCAGTTTTGATACCGCTTCCTCCGCGCTTCTGCACTTTGTATTCGGAAAGTTTACTCATCTTGCCGTAGCCTTTCTCACTCATAATCACAAGGAGTGCATCCGCGTATGATTCCTTGACGATGTCAGCAGTAACCACTCGGTCTTTCCCCTTCAGGGTCATACCACGCACGCCGCCGGCGTTCCTACCCATTTCACGAACATCAGTGTGCTTAAAGCGGATTGACTGACCCGAAGCAGAGACGAGCGAGATATCGTCTTTGCCTTCAACAAAACGAGCGGCGAGCAGTGAATCACCCGGTTGGAGTTTGATAGCAATCAGGCCCGAGCGGCGAACATCTTTGAATCCATCTGCGGCAACTTTTTTCACCACGCCCTTTCCGGTGACCATCAGGAGTGAAGTTTTTGAACTTGCCTTTGCTTCCTTTGGCATGGCGAGCATCGAAGTAACTGCCTCGTCTCCTCCAAGTGAGAGGAAGTTGTTGATTGATTTACCTTTTGTGGCACGTTTTCCCTCTGGAAGTTCGTATGCTTTTATCTGGTACGCCTTACCCTTGTCGGTAAAGAAGAGAATATCGGCATGAGTCGAGGTAGTGAGGAACATTTGCACGAAGTCTTCTTCTTTGGTATCGAGGTCAACCACACCGACACCGCCACGCTTTTGAATACGATATTCGGTGGGGTCTGTGCGTTTAATATATCCGCCTGCAGTAAATACGAGGACGGTCTCCTTCTCAGGAATAGTGTCTTCAACGGAAATAGTTGAGACAGTGCCCTTTACTATCTTGGTACGGCGGTCGTCGCCATAGCGCTCTTTGACGAAAACGAGCTCACCGCGAATCACCCCAAGCATCTTCTTTGGACTTTCGAGTATGGATTCAAGTTCTTTGATAATGGCTTGAACTTCACGCAGCTCATCTTCAATTTTCTTGCGCTCGAGGGACGCGAGCCGCTGCAGCTTCATCTCGAGAATCGCGGTTGCCTGTCGGTCAGAGAATTTAAACGCCTTCATCAAGCTGGCATGTGCAGTGGGAGTATCCTTTGAAGCTTTAATCAGTTTAATAATCTCATCAATGTGGTCGAGTGCCTTTTTGAGACCGAGCAAGATATGCTCGCGGTCTTTTGCCTTATTTAAATCAAACTCAGTACGACGCTTCACTACTTGCTTGCGATGCTTGATGAACT
>JAYSWT010000051.1:0-5307 GCA_043717905.1 bacterium
CAAAACTAGTTTTGACAACAGTCACGTGATGCAACAGGTCAATAAAGATGAAGGAAATAACACATTGTTACAATCTCCCTCCCTTTGGGGAAACAAGAAAAATAAGACAATCAATAATTATATTTAGTAACAATTCACAAGGTAATTCAAAAATCTGTGTGCAACACAATCAAAAACCAAATACCAAGCCAAGCAGTGGGCAAAATTTACAACCTAAGACAATCAATAATTATGTTTAGTAACATTTTACAAGGTAATTCAAAAATCTGTTTGCAACACAATCAAAAAACAAATACCAAGCCAAGCAGTGGGCAAAATTTACAACCTACCATAATAAGGTTTACATTGCGAAACATGCGCTTTTCTTATCTCCCCGGAATCAATACTCACGCATTCCAAGTTCACTGGTGACGTGAGTCTCACTATTCGCACAGGCTTTGACCACCCCGAACAGAATTTACTGGTAATATTTGAACCGGCGTTACTTTGGGCGTGATTTTGAATCACCACTAATTGCCCTACGCGGAAAGCGTGGGGGCGGCGTCCCTTGTTGTAATACTTCGCTGTTCTCTCGCGGGCCAGGCGAGTGGCGGCGTGTGCTGCGTCTCGGACCTCTTGCTGCGTGCGTTCGTTATCATCTCCTGGATCGCCGTGTAATAAGGCCTCCAGATTCCAGGCGTTACGTAATGGGTTGGACAGATCACCGCCTAAACGTAACTTGCCGGGCGTTTCAAGGGTGGTTTCGTGGGTAGATGAATTGAAGGAATAACGTAAATAGGGCAGGAATAAATCCCATTTAGTATGATCGTGCTCTACATATATCGATAGGGCATATTTAAGGTTGCGATTTACCCTTTCCACCATGTTCGCCTGTGGGTGGTAAGTGGTGGTTTTGACATGCTCGATGCCCCAAGACAGACACATCTCTCGAAACTTCCTAGCTCTAAAAATAGACGCGTTATCCGATACTAATTTTTTTGGAGGGCCGTAACGTAAAAACATTTCCGAAATTAAAATGTCGATGGTTTTCGACGTACTTATCCTTTTTACCGGGAACATTTCGACCCATTTAGAAAAAGCATCGATTACCACAAGGACATGGACATCACCGCCCGAAGCGCGCGGCAGAGGCCCGAAGTAGTCGATGTAAAGTTTCTCATTGTTGTAAGTAGCGGGAGTAGAGGCCATTAGTCCAACAGGCCCCACGTTACGCGGCTTAGTTGTCTGACATTCAGGACAGGTGCGTACATAGTGGAATATGTCGCGTTGCATGTGGGGCCAATAATAATCTTTTTTTATTTTGTTATAAGTTTTAAACTGTCCGAAGTGTCCGGCGAGAGGGGAGTCGTGAAAAAACCTTATCACCATTGCCTTAAGGTCCTTGGGGAGTACAACCTTCTTAGTGTCATTGGGTTTTGGTTTGAACAATAGGGTATTACCAGACAGAGAATAGTTTTCGTGGGGGATATTGTCACGCAGGTCGCTTTTAATCGACGCTAAATTGGCGTCGGCGTCCTGTTCGTCGACAATAGAATTCAGGAGGCTAGGGAATTGAAACAAGGCTTGGGTAAGAACAATCGTGGGGTAGTTTTTCGTGGGGGGGTCCTTTTCCGGTCCCTCGTCAAAATTCAACCTAGACAAACAATCCGCCACAGGGTTGTCCACCCCCCGCACATGTTTCAAAATGAATTTGTAACGCGAGAGACGCATAATCCACCTCGCTAGTTTATCCGGTCTTTGAGGTGATTTCAATAACCACGACAAAGCAGCATTGTCGGTTTCGAGTACGAATTCACGTGATTCCAGGTAAGAATGAAATTTCTCGACAGCAAAAACGGCGCCCAAACATTCTAGCTCATAGACGCTGTACCGAGATTCTGCCGAGTTGAGGGTCCTACTAGCATAAGCAATAGGCACCAATACACCGTTCACTTGCTGTTGTAGAACAGAGCCCAAACCCGATTTGCTAGCATCGACTGACAAAATAAAAGTATCATCAAAATTTGGGAAATGTAACACAGGGGGGGTTACCAACGCGTTCCGAAGTTGATCAAAAGATCTTTGTTCCTGTTCGGCCCAAGTGAAAATGACGTTTTTCTTCTTGAGACGATTAAGAGGCACGCTTATCGACGAGAAATGAGGGATAAACCTGGAGTAGAAACTAACCATTCCAAGGAATCTACTCAAAGCTTTGACATTCGTGGGACGAGGCATATTGACAATGTCTGACACCTTTTGGGGGTCGGTGGCTAAACCCTTCTCAGAAATTATCATACCCAGGAATTTAACCGACGTCTGAGCGATAGTTATCTTTTGGGGATTAATTGTTAATTTAGCCAAACGTAGGCGATTTAAAACTTCGCGTACATGAACAATATGCTCGTCTAGAGTTTTCGAGTAAATACAGAGGTCATCTACATAGGGATAAACAAACTTGTATTTAATATCGCCCAATACAGAGTCAATAAGTCGGCAGAACACAGATCCAGACACCGACAGACCCATTGGCAGATAATTAAATTCATATTGCCCCTGAGGAGTCGAAAACGACGTCTTTTGTCTGGATTCAGCGTCCAGAGGGATTTGATTGTAGGCGCTGTTTAAATCTAAAACAGTGAAGAATTTCGCCCCATAGAGATGCTGGAACACACTTTCGATGGTAGGCATGGGGAAATTCTCTATGACAACCTTTTCGTTAACGCGACGGTAATCGACTACCAGTCGGGATTTTCCCGCCTTCCCTTTTACCAGGAAAGCCGGCGAACTGTAGGGGGATGTGGATTTACGGATAACGTTGTTACTGATATAATTGTCAATAATGACGTTCATTTTCTGTAATTGGGGGGGCGCCATAGCGAAGGGTGACACACGCACCGGTTTGTTATCGGTGGTTTGGATGCGGTACTCAATCAGGTGGGTGCGGCCGACCTTCTCATTGACGACGTCACTGAACTCGTCAATCAAGCCTCGAAAGTCAGGGGAGGTCATGTCAGAAAAACAACATTTAACTGGCTGGCCATTTACTACGTTGGTAAACGGGAATACCTGTTTCGGGTCAAATGAAAAGTGAATGGATTGCGATCTCGCATTGATTATCATGCCACTATGGTGTTGGAAGTCTCTGCCTATAATGACGTGGGTGGTTAACAAAGGGCAGACATAAAATCTGTGCATCCAAGTAAAGTTACCAACCTTCACCTTTAGATTGATAACCTGGTCGGCCGCCATGGTGGTACCGTTTGCCGTCACGCAGAGCACTTGCGCAAACCCCTTTTTTCGGGCAACCTTCATAGGCAACTTCATGAAAAAACTGGATGATACTAGGGAGACCATGGATCCCGTGTCCACTAAAGCATCAACCCTCAGGTTTGAGAATGCCACGGATATGAACGCCATGCCGACGCCTAGGGGGGTCTGCCTATCACGATCACTACTACTTCCTCCTCCCTTCAGGACACTGCTACTATCAATGCTACTATTATAAAAAATACGTGAGATACATGGATGGGGCGTGGGGGCGTGGGGGTGGCGTGGGAGCTTTTGGGTTTCTCGAGAGAGAGGCCAACTCACATTTTTCGGCGCTCGCCGTCGCTGTGATGGCTAGGTAGTGCTCGAACACATCGATGCCGTATGTCCAATGACCCCACAGCGATAGCACTTGGGTGCCTGTCGAGGCTGGGGGGGGTGCGGGACACCCTGCGACGACATCTGGGCGCCGGTTGAGGTCGGTTGCGGGTAGCTTACAGATTGCGGCGACATCGGGGCGCCGGTTGAGGTCGGTTGCTGGTAGCTTACAGATTGATGGACGCTCTCGTTGGCCTTGGGTGGCCCTCGTGAGACCGTCGCCTGCGCGTGAAGCCTATTGCGTAGGAGGGCCCCATCAACGTCTGCGGCAATCTTCAATATATCACTAATGGTTGAGGGGGGGGAACCATATCGTACGAGGTCGAATGTAGCAGGGTTGATGTGAGACATTAATATATTGGTGAGTTGTCGTTCGGTCATGTCAGGCATAAGACCCATAGCTTTGGCCTTTGCTTCGACCGTCATAATAAATTCTCGCATGGATTCGTTTTCCCGCTGGAATCTATATATCTCCTCAGTTCGTAAGGCCTCTAGGTGAATAGGGTTGACGAAGTCAGAGAGTATTAGCAACTTCATCTCTTGCCAAGTGCGTTCGCCCTTTGTCTTATAGTTTCTTCGCCACCAATAGGCCATAATCCCTTTTAATTTAAGCACGAGGTGAGCCATTAACGCCACCTCATCGCAGATTTCCATTTCTACTATGGCGTCGATTTGAACTAAAAACTGAACCAGTTCGTTTCCGTTTGCACCGTCAATGATTATTATGTCGCGAATTACGTCCTTCACACTTACGCGCTCCGTTACTGGCGTGATCGGTAGGCCGCAGATCTCCTGTTTTCTTTCCTCCAGGGTTTCGATCCTCTCTATCACGTTGGTGATCGCGGTCGTCAACTGATTAAATTTTTCTTCCGTCATGATGAACCACGCTCTGCTACCATATAATGTATTATGAAGAATGAATAAATGAATGGGGGAAATGTGTAGAGGGAAACGGGCGTAATAAATCCACTGGGCACCGGAACACCAATATATATTAATAGAAGTACATGTATGTAACGTTCAGGACCGAGTCCCCTCGCTCACTGACTAACCTCCCCATCACCTGAGATCGGAAAGGCTGCGCATCACGTGATCCCAAAACTAGTTTTGACAACAGTCACGTGATGCAACAGGTCAATAAAGATGAAGGAAATAACACATTGTTACACTTGCAATTAGAATAATATTTTTTTAAGATATCAAATAATAAATTAATCAAAATGCACCCCAAAATTTGCAGAAAAACCAAATTTTAGAAAAATTATTATAGAAAGCAAACCATTTAAGATGCAGATTTTGTGGAGGCATGCGTTATAGAATACAGTACCACGTATGTAACAAAACCAAAATTGGGACTCTACCTACAATAGAAGCTGAGAAAAATGTTCCTAAACTTTGTCAATTTTACATGTTAAATTGACCGCTTCGTGTAACGGTTGCCTTGTAGTAAGTGTGCTGCCGAATGATTGTCCTATTGTCCGGTTTCAACCGAGGACCGCATCGAGACGTAAACCTACACCTACGTAATGTAGACCAGCCAAGAACTCAAGTGATATCTGTTTTGGTTTGATCTCAGATCCGATAAAAAGAAGGCGTTATCCAATGACGCTCACTCTGTTTCCCTTGAATCATTTGTTGACACCCGAGCGTAAAACAAGTATAAGGAAGTGCTCACACATTATT
>JAYSWT010000501.1:0-2694 GCA_043717905.1 bacterium
CGTCTCAAGGAAGCCAATGGAATCATGTCAAGTTGCCGCAAGGTCGATAACCGGGCATTGTTTGGACATATTAGGAGCACAGCGTATAAGTTTCCCGATAGGAAAATACGTCAAAATAAAGCAAGAATGTTTAGTGTGGTCTAATTGACATGGCCTATGATGGCATATTAGGGGTGGACTTCCTGAAGAAAGCAAGGTTCACCTTGAATCTTGAAAAGCAGACGCTGACGATAATGAGGGAAGAAGTGAAAATGATTCCGCTAAATGAGCCTTATGGCTCAGACCACAGGGGGAGGAGCCTGGGCTTAATTACCCCAGGAGGTTGTTCGACAGAGAACAACCACTCGAGATTAGGTCAATCTCGAGGTCCACAAAACACTCCAGAAGGTCTACTAGCGCAATCAGAAGTAACAAGTCAAAACGACAATTCTCCCAGCATCGAATCTATGGCTTGGCAGGTGTACAATCACGCAAGTCTTAGATTACCAGCCGAAGCGAAGTAATGGTTCAAGGTAAACTGAGTAAAACAACAAAAAGCTTACCAAAAGAAGCCGTTGTTATAGAAAAAACTAGTGCTGATGTATGGAGTTCACACAGCAAGAGCAATATGCCATTAAGGGTGGGATTTCGCCAGGGCAATTGATAAAATGAGGAACAATTGTGTTCAAAAATAATTGTTGCTGGGTACAGCAACGGGTAACCCCGCGGGGTGTGATAATGTCAGTCCTGCGGAAGCACGACTTGTCGGATAGATCACAAATTGCACAAAGATGCAAAAGTTTGCTGACGAAGCAAACAGGGTAGAGCATGATAGCACCAAAGTGAATTTGGTGCACTTGCCACCCGAAGAGAGAAAGTGTCAGAGACAGTGTTAATGCAAAACGCTGACACATTTCATGATCCAGAAAGCAACACTGGGTTGTACGAGCAAGGGAAAGCTCAAGATTGATACAGGTCAAGATAGGCCTACGGAAGCACGTTTACAGGTTTCCACACAAGTACAAGGAGATGGCGCATGCGAGTGACAGTAGTGTGTAAATGACGAGTGCTGCAAGCTTGACGCCACGAGCTTGATAATGCTGAGAACGCAGATAAGGCCCGGCACTCAGCTGAGTGTGGCGTCACGCGGCTGGTCATAGACAGCGAGAAAAATAATGACGGTTATGTATGTTGTAGTGACTGCAGTAGGAATTATGCAACTTTCCGGTATTATAGTTACCTCTAAGGGGAAGAGGGGTAGTTTAAGAGGGTTGGTTTTAAACACTGGATCCAGAAATTCAGATTGTCTTAATAATCACATTAAAATCTTGGCTCGGAGACAAGATAACATGTTACAGGTACCATGCGAGTAAGAGGAGGAGAAGTGGAGATCCGAGATGCAGACCAGCAAATTGCGAGTACGTTAAATGGTTCGTGTTGGGGTATCAAGAGGACTCCATCAAGCGGGAGAGTCCGTCTCGGTCCCTGTTGCTGCAGCGGCCTAGCGCCTCCTGGAGACGATGCGAGGCTTCGGTACCCAACGAATCAGAATAACCAGGACTCAGCATTCCGGTGAATCAGAATAACCAGGACTCAGCAAATGGAGTTCAGAACAATGAAGAATGGCGGGATTTCAATCGGCTGAAGATAGGATTCGGTCGAGGAGGCATGGATGTATGCCGTAGGTTATAACAAAACCAACAAATGAATTTTAAGGGTTAACTTGATGCAAAAGTTTTATCACATACATGAATTAGGCTGATTGCAACCGTAAAAGTAGATTTAATTAAGTAAGAGGGAATATGCATTGCCTATGATAGGTGCAACATATTGTTAAAATGATGATGGATTTCAAAAAGCGTGAAAAAAAAAAAGAAAAAAAAAGGGGAAAAAAAAAGAAAATCAACGGGAAGTTGAGATGGAGGTTGTTGCTCTGACCTAGAATTCTTGCCGAGAAAATCGAGCTTGAGGGTACCGGAGTGGACATGCCATAAAGAGATATTGGACTACGCACAATGAGCGTGTGGTAGTACATTGAGGTGGGCTTTGTGCCAGTTAAAAGATAAACCATCAAGGGCAATGGGACACTGTTGTTTTGTTATCAAAGGCAATGATCATTGTAGAATACTTGCGGGCAGTTTGTTTCTGCACTGGCAGAGTAATTTCAGGTTGTAATTGGTTTATTTCGTATGTGTGTTAATGTTGAGGACAACATTATTTTTTTTAAGAAGGGGGTATTGTTATGCCCACCATATTTACGTAATGCGTAAATAAAGTTGCAATGTTTTAGGCAATAATATAGTTTGTTGGATTTGTTGTTACCTAATAATTAGTTTGATTTCTTTAGTGGTGTTGTGATAAGTAATCACAATACCTCACTGTATTATGTGTGTAAAGAGCAAGTCAGCATTGTTATGTATGTCAGGCTTGGGAGACTGCTGCAATGCTGGGATATGCATTTATTATCAAGGCTTACTTTAAGCAATTTGTTTATGTTTTAATAGAACTTGATATATAAGGATACATTTTGGAGTAAGGGGATAGTCTGGTAGTGGCCGAGAGAAAAGGACGAGTAAGTCAAGGTGTTCGAGTTGAGATCATGGGAACATGTAAGTTAAAATTACATTTATAATACTGTATATATTTAGCAGCAAAGCTATGTGTATTAACAAATAAATATGCCAACATTGAGCTACTGTTAGAGTCATTATTTAC
>JAYSWT010000502.1:0-1013 GCA_043717905.1 bacterium
ATACAGCAACTCTGTCTACATTCCTTTTTTCCAAAGCAACATTATCGCCCTAGATGTGAACGTGCCATTGTCACAGGAGTTGACCAGTATCGATGCGGACCCTTGCGTCATCATTCTCATATAATCCACCAATGATTCCAACAAGACCACGGACCTCTCCTTGGATAGTATCACTGGAGAAATTCCCACCTAAAACCCCTTTAAATTATAGTTGGAGTGTGGAGACGGGGGAGGGGAATTTCCGTGGCGTTTGTTGGATTCTCGATGTTGTGTAGTTATGGTTATCTTTGTTCGTTGTCTTTGTTAAGCTATAGAAGAGACAGTACGGTGTACAACTATTGTGCTATCGGCAGATGTTCGGAAGTATCGGATACTCAACCAACTGTTTACAAGCCATTACCATCTAGATTGAAATGATGAAATGATGGATTGTATGAAGGATAAATGCTATATGAAAATTTCTGATCAAATTTCAAGTTCATTTAACGATTCAGGACAGTTATTACTCAATTCTAATCTTTTGCAAATTGCAAACACAAATGGACTCAGTGCAATGCAGACGATTGACCCCAACCTATTTACAAATGACCTTCTACCTTATCTTAGTCAGTTAAATAATTTCTCCACTTCTTACATTCCACCATTAACCCCTAACATCGGCAATAACTACATTAGTCAAGCTCTTCCTACCTTCAGTAATGGGTCTGTTCCCATACAAAATGTGTTTATAGATCTCTCTCACCATTCTCTCGGAGAGTCGAAATATTTCTCACAACCTTGCTTCGAAATGATGAAGTCAGCACTTTATCCCACTTTAAGCAGCAGTAGATGTCAACAAAATTCCAACTCACAATTGAAAGTGGACTTTTCTAGCTCTGGGCAACTAGATATCAAGGAACATAGTTTAGCTTCCATGAATCATATCATGGGCAGATACAACAGCAATAATCTCATGACTATGATGATGATGGCTGGTTCTCTAGAGGGCAATTCAACGGTTCTTGGACCAGCTA
>JAYSWT010000503.1:0-1013 GCA_043717905.1 bacterium
GCGAAGACCCAGCTGTAGGTTCTTCTTTTGGGAGCGCGTGTGTTGCTGCGGTTCTCGATACTACGGGGATGGTGTTATACGCGGTGGATGGTGATTCGCAAATGTGGTTTGGTCTCGTATGGATGAAAATGATGAACGGCAGATACGATAGACCGTGAGATGAATGCCTGTCCTATCGATATAGGTATTAAAGACAGTTTACCTACGATATATAGTTAGTTAATATCTACGTATCGCGCTTTAAGCTGCGGATGTACAATAAAGATGAATCAATGAGACGTGGATGGATACTTGTATTATGTCTCTCTAACAATAGTGGAGTAAACTTCACAATGAACCTCTAATAGTGTATTTTGGTTTATTCTAACAACCGTTCGTAGCACTAGGTGAACAACTCAGCCCAGTCTCTCACGGGGTGCAATAAAAGGAAGGAAGAGTGATTTTATGAAAAATGTGGGCAGCGTCTCTTCCACGACTTCGTCGTATCAAAAGGACGGGATGAGTTAGGATGGTATGGATTATGATAGTAGTGGAGGCGCTCACCTATACGCAGTGATGCACGTACTCCGATGTTAGTGGTCAGTAGTCGGAGGTGGATCAAGTCTCGCTACAATAGGTTAAAGAGTGACTGAGAGAGACACGGATACTAGTTCTGAGACCGTAGAGGTTATTCTTCTGCTCTGCTCACAATAGCTTAGGATGTTGGTTCTGTCTTCTCTCTATTTGGTCCGTCGTATTTATACTGCCCTGTAATTCCCCTGGCGTCGTTAATTCGTGGGATTAATGATTTTATTTCCCTTGATTGGAAATAGTCGGCTCTACTCGAGAAGTGAAGTGTTGCTCAATTCACTGTTTTACAATTGTTGTCGCCTAAACTAATTAAGTTCCCGATCTATTGTTTGCTAATTAGGTCCAAGGGAGAAGAAATACTGAGGTCGGAAATCGAGATAGCGATGAGCAGGGGCACTTACTTGCTGTGCGATATAAGATCCTGGACTCGGTGTGGCGAGAGG
>JAYSWT010000504.1:0-1011 GCA_043717905.1 bacterium
GAAACTCAGCATGCAGATTAGACAAAATATCAAGCTCAAAGGGGAGCAACCAATGCTCCTGTAAAAACACAATATCATGACTATTACAAAGGCGCTCAATGTCGACTATACTGCTTTTAATAGATCGACAGTTAAATGTACACAGACGTAAGTTGTTATTTGCCATTGCGATTATTGTTAAAATATCTACGAACAAGAATGCCACTAGGCCAGCTGTCTGCTTCCATTAGAAGTTTAATGGTATCACGAAAGTAGACAGTATCGAGACAGACACGTAAATGATACGATGTATACGAGCTAAATTTAGCTGGCAATTTAACACATTTAATAGTATCAGCAGAGAATTGGTTAGCATCGAATACATTCGCAAGTACAGCAGAAACATTGTTACCAATATCTGCCTCTGTGCAATCAGGGCTGAGCCTCGAGATGAATAAATCGATTGACCTTTTACTAGGCACAGATTTTAAGGTCGACCGATTAGCATTTCCCAAAACTACTCTCGCAGCAGATCGTATCTTAGCCGAAGCTGACGCCAATGCTCCCGACTCGGCTGCATTGCTGACAATTTGAGATAATTTGGGCTGCTGGCTGGTTGCCGGCATTATTGTCTCTCGACTTGGACGTGCAGAAGCAGTGGATGAACCGTCGTTGTTCGAAGGTGGCAGAACCGTTATCGAGGCGTCCAGTCCAAGCGTCGGTCTTCTAACTCCAGCTGGAAGACCAGTGGTGGCATGACCCTCCTGGCGTGAATTAACTCTTTGATTATGTAGTGGAACGCTATCTTCATCCACACGATAAGTACCAGCTGCCAGCATGTGGACCGTCGATTGTAGATCGCTCAACTCAGCTCTGAGCTGAGACATCTGTCGAAATTCCATACGAAGTGCGACAAGCTCCTGCAGAATGGAGCTGACATCGACATGCTCGATTCCAACTGGCGGCAGTCGTGCTAAGTTGAAAGCATAGAAGTTCGGCAACTTCACCGACGGATCAAGACAGATCTTCAAC
>JAYSWT010000505.1:0-1011 GCA_043717905.1 bacterium
TTTCTTTTTTTATTTAGCAAGGACTTAGTCTTGGTTAATGATGCGACGAGAAACTGGTTCGGTTATGAGAGAATGGTATCCGGCTTTGGACATGTCCTCTTTCAACGTCCGCAATGATAATCCGCCCCATATACTCGATCAAACTGTAAACTTGCTCGAGCAAATAGACATGGATTCGTTTCATGAAATTATGTCGAATTTGGAATCATGTCGATTGCCATCTTTGAGTATGGGTCTGTTGCATTACTCCGCATGTCGGATCATTAACGATAGAGAGGCAGGCGGAGAGGCCGGACAGGCGTTCACGACATCGTCCGGTGAGGGACATGTAAGTCGACGTTGCCCTTCACGTAATGTTCCGTCCCAGTATAGACAAGGGATGACAAATAAGTGGCCCCGAGACATCGAGTATTTAGATGTGAACGTAAAAAAAAGGTTCCTACCTTTAACGACGAACCTCTCTCTAACCATTATCATATAGGGATTTCTCGAGCGGTAAAAGTCGAAATTGATATTGTATTTAAACATGCCGGAAAATCAACGACGAAAAATCTCTGTCCTCGACATTTTGTACATTTGAGCAGACGCATAACCGAGGGTGTACAAGAAAGGATTTGTTGGCATCAATTACATAAGGAGTTGCAACAAAACAACTAAAGTTAGCAGCAAAGTAATTGTGGCTTTGTAGTTGCTGGTTTGCCTGCTTGTACTGCCCTCCTCCAATGGAATTCGCCTACGTCATCGAGGGTAAGGAATAATTTGTGTGTATTATTGATCACGTAATTGATCGATATTTTCAGAGTTGTAAAGAATCTCGCATTGTTCACGACAATTCTTTTATAAATTTGTATGGGCACAACTTGGTAGATTGGTTCACATTTGGGAATGGGTGACAGAGTATTTTAGAAGACACATCAACATGGCTAGAGTCAAAATATTTGTAGAATATCCGTAAGTCTGATTGCTTCAACTCGTATGCATTGTTCGATTTATCCAAATTCGGCAAAGTGA
>JAYSWT010000506.1:0-1011 GCA_043717905.1 bacterium
GGCTTTCGTCCAGCCCCCTCCTTTCCATAAATCCTGCATCCGCCCCTGTGGTTACCAGGTCATCAGGCAGCGTGCCATGCGTTAATAGACCTGTAAATAGAAACGAAATGTAAACATGCAGTTCTGGACCAGCATGCTTAAAATGATCCGTGGTTAGCTCGGAACTTCCATCGCCTTTTCCATTCTTTAATCTACCAATCGCTTCAGTTACATATGGTACACTCACAACACAATGCTGATCATAACCATGTCTTGCTAGCTGTGCACATAAGTCATCCCTCATTCTACCTATGTCTGCTTTATCATACGAGACGCTTGTTTACAGATCTTGGTATTTTGATGCGAACACATCTGCTATGTCCTCTGCCTTAGACAACCCATCTACGACGCTACTTACACTAGGATAGTTTCTGCGCATCCTCTTGGCCTCAGCCAAAAAATCTCGACCTCTGTTCTCGATTAAAGCTTCGGCAAATTTTTCGTTAATTATTTCACGTTCGTTTTTTCGAACCTGCCTTATTGCGTGATGGTATTGAGCCCTTGTTCGTCGCATACTATCCGCCACCACTCCATTTCTAGGACGATCACATTTCTTCCACATATCATGCCAGAATAACGACTTTGACCGGAACTCGGCAACATTATCGTTCCAACCAGGAATTCTCCCACTCTCACATTTACTTCGAGTTTGCGGAATTGTGCATGCAGCAGCAGATACACAAGCCAAAGAAACACCGACAGACATGTCATTAAGTGCGTCTGAATGAGCTTGATCGGAACACATAACATCGCGGCACAAAAGAGCAGAGAAAGGGATTACAATGTCATTTAAACGGTGACGTAATCCTTCCTTGTAATTAACAAGATCTAACTCATTAGCTCTATACCAAGCGGACTTTGGAACATGTCTACGCGGCAAGAGTTTGATCCGTTCTGTGTGCACTGAGACCTGCAATAAAAGAGGCACATGATCAGAGGTGTTGTCTACATCGTTAATAGTTTCATATTTAC
>JAYSWT010000507.1:0-6711 GCA_043717905.1 bacterium
CGCATTGTCAAAGCAATGCAGTCACATCATGAGGAATATCCTTATGAAACGATTGAGTCAATCATTGTTCAGACCGCGGACGCCATTTCAGGAGGAAGACCAGGAGCAAGGCGTGAGTCTGTCGAAAACTACATCAAGAAACTTGAGGATCTCGAGAAAATTGCCTCAAATCGTCCTGGAGTTGAAAAAGCATATGCACTCGCAGCGGGGAGAGAAGTGCGCGTATTTGTTACCCCGACTGAAATGAACGATATCGAAGCACAAGCGCTTGCTCGTGATATTGCAATTCAGGTTGAGCAAGAACTAAAGTACCCAGGAGAAATCAAGATTACCGTAATTCGCGAAACTCGTTGTATTGAGTACGCCCGCTAGGATATTATGTAGGTAAATCAAAAATACCGCTCAATAGAGCGGTATTTTTGATTTTTCTGCAGACAAAGTCACCTAGGAAGAATCTCATTTTTGACAAGAATTGGCATTTCTCTTATCAAAATATGGCTCTATTGCGTGAAAAATGGCCTACTATATAATGATTATAGAGGTTAATTCCTCTGCATGCAGAGTTATTCGCGGTAGCTCGCGATTAACCAGGCTAACGTTCGCTTAATAGCTATCTGCTTAATACGATGAACAAGCAGTCAATTGTTGAAGCAGTCCACGAGAAGCTCGGCGGCACGAAAGTCGCTGCAGAGCAGGCCGTAGAGACTATGATCGAATCTATCACCGGCGGCCTCAAAAAAGGCGACGAGGTATCGATTGCAGGACTCGGTATCTTCTCAGTGAAGACTCGCGCTGCACGCACTGCACGCAATCCGCGTACAGGTGAGAGCATTAAGGTTGCAGCAATGCGTGTCCCCAAGTTTCGCGCTGCAAAAGCGCTCAAGGACGCGGTCAAGGAATAGTGATTCATCAAACATACACACAAAAGCCACCTTCGGGTGGCTTTTGTGTTGGGAAACTTACTGGCTTTTTACTTCACCTCCCAGCCTGCCAAAGTCCTTGTTGCAATCAAGGCAATGAAATACAGGGGCTTCAGGAGACATCTCACACCCAGCCATAATATTATTTTTGTAGAATTCTTTTTCCACTTCAGTGGAACGGAACCCCATCCTGCCATAAGAATAGCTTTTAATATTCTCACTGTGACAATATTGGCAAACTCTATTTGTATTTTCCATATGTAAAAAGTATATCTCACTTGATAGTGAAATTCCTAACAAGTAACTAAAATCTGCAAGGCAATATATTTATGTGGCTAGTGTCGCAGGCTGGCATAACTTTCACTCACATCTGGAACGGAAGAATCAGTCACGAGATACTAAGTCATTTGAAGATAAATGCCTAATTTCTCTCGAATTCGACTCGCTACTTCGTCTGCTGACTCAGCATCCGCTCCATCTTTCGATTTAATGAAACGATCCTACAAGTCACTAAATCTTTTGTCGCAGAAGCCGACAATTTAAATTCGAGGTCACAAGTCACTAAGTATTTTCGGAGCAAAGCTCCTCATCTACTAAGTGCTCGCGACCCCACCTCGCGGTCGCAAAGCAACATCGCTGCGGTTCACAAAAACGCAAAGAGCGCCGCAGGGCGCTCTTTGAGTCTCGTTTTTGTCGGGACGGGAGAATCGAACTCCCACCAAAAGATTGGAAATCTCTTATTCTACCATTAAACTAGTCCCGCCCACTTACTCAAAATTCGGTTGCCAAATTTCAAGTAAGTGGGCGGGTAGGCCCGCTAATCCTTGAGACTTTCAACAATCCGAGTTTTTAGGTGATATCTTGCTCGACCACGAAGTTTGAGTTGTTGCTCTCTTGTCCTCGCGTCAGTTTCAGCTCGATATGCTTCATAGTATATAAGAATCAGCGGTTTACGCAATTTTGTAGAAAACACCTTACCTTCATTGTTCTCCAAAATCCTCCGCTTGAGGTCATTGGTGGACCCAATGTACAAGTTATCATCTTTTCTACTCTTTAGTACGTAAACATAAAACATACATGAAGTACCGAGTATCCTAGCAAATAGATAGGGATGAGGCAAACTGTATTTTTGCTTCCCCCTAAATTTGATGAGGGTTATAATAATCATCATGCATCCGTTTGAAGTGACGGTCACGGGTACATAATTATTACAGGAAAACTATTTGTATTGTGTCTATTAATTTAACCAAGCACGTGTTGCGGTAATCTGTGACCTGCTTCAAACGGGATGAAGGAAATATTTAAATCATATGACGTTCGTGGATTATACCCCTCTGAAATCAGTGAGGAGTTAGTAGAGAAGATAGGACGCGCTACGGTCAAATTCTTGAACGCAAAAAAGATTGCTATTGCTTCAGACATGCGCGTCTCTTCGCCATCGCTTTTTTCTGCACTAAAAAAAGGAATTATGGATGAAGGAGCCGATGTTATTGACCTCGGACTACTCTCTACTCCCATGCTTTACTTTGCGTCATCAAAACTTGATATCGATGGTGCTATCATGGTGACTGCGTCGCATAACCCACCGCAGTACAATGGTTTAAAGATTTGTAAAAAAAATGCAGTTCCGATTGGGATCACAAGTGGACTTTCTGAGATACGCGATATTGCATTAAGTGAAATGCTTCCTGCTTCAAACATATCCGGACAAATGAGCCAGCACGACATCAAGCCAGAATATTACGATATGATCTCATCGTTTGCTGACCTAGGAAATAAAATTTTCCGCGTTGCTACTGATTCGGCGCATGCCATGGGTGTCCTCGAACTTCCTGTCTTCAAGAAAATTCCGGGCATCATTAATTGCGGAGACCTCTATTCCACACTGGAACTCCCTGGAGTCTGCCCCCATGAGGCAAATCCAAGCAAAACTGAAACTCTGATTGAACTTCAGGAAGCGGTGCGAAAAGACAAAGTAGATATTGGAATCGCATTTGATGGGGATGCGGACCGCATTGCTTTTATCGATGACCTTGGTCGAATCGTCCCCAGTGACCTCATTACTGCACTTCTTGGCATGGCGTTACTTTCTCGATATCCGGATATGACCACACTCTATGACCTCCGTTCTTCACGTTCAGTAAAAGAGTCGATCGAAAAAATGGGAGGGATCGCGCACGAATGTATGGTTGGCCACTCGAATATCAAATTACAAATGATCAGAGAGGGTGCTTTTTTTGCAGGAGAAGCGTCTGGCCACTATTATTTTTCACTCGTAGGGTATATTGCAGAAATGGGTTCACTCCCTGCTGTATTGCTGTTCAACCTTATGGCCCAGACTGGGAAGAAACTTTCTCAGCTCGTTGACGAGGTTCAAATTTACTCGCACTCTGGTGAGATAAATTTTGCCGTAAAAAGCGTAGCCTCAGTTCTTGAACATGCAAAGAAAAAATATTCGGACGGAACATTCTCCCTGCTTGATGGGGTCAAGATCGTCTATCCTGATTGGTGGTTTTTGCTCCGTGCTTCTGCAAATGAACCCCTGATAAGACTCAATCTGGAGGCCAATACTCAGGAGCTGATGGAAGAAAAGCGAGAGGAACTGATTGCCATGATAAACAGTAAGTCTGAATAACACAATAAATGAATCCGAATGCGAGGAGTGGGGAAAAGAATGAGGAAGACGTATTCCAAATACGTTGACCGAATTCTTGGGGCCCCAAAACAAAGCAGGCGGGTTCAGTTAGTGTGTTATTCGTCGCGTAACACAGAAACATGTCCTAAAGGGCATGTTTCTGGGTTATGCCTCCGCGCCGGACAGTACTTACGCCCGTATTCGATAAACAAATAGGTAGTGTGAAACCACTCTTTCTTCGGAAAGAGTTCCATCAAGTCGCGCTCAATTTTTAACACGTCTGTCTCATCAGAAAGACCGAGTACGCGTGACAAACGTTTCACATGAGTGTCGACAGCAATGCCTTCCGAAATTCCAAAAGCATTACCGAGCACAACGCTCGCAGTCTTACGCCCAACCCCAGGGATGCAGAGCATCTCTTTCAAGGTCATAGGTAATTCCCCTCCTAATTCATGTTTCACCATCTTTGCTGCGGCAAGGATATTTTTCGTCTTTGCTCGAAAGAACCCTGTCTGATAGATGAGCTTTTCAAACTCACTCGAGTCGGCAGTTACATAGTCATCAAGTTCCGGGTAACGCGCGAATAACGCTGGAGTCACTTGATTTACTTTTTTGTCGGTGCACTGTGCAGAAAGTTGCACTGCGACCATCAGTTCCCAATTATTTTTATACGTCAGCATCATTCCAGCATCTGGAAAAAACTTTCGAAGCTTGCGAGACAAACTCTTTGCTCGAAGTTTGCGTTTATGTTTTTCAGTTATTGTTTCTTTCTGCTTCATTGGGCTAGTCAATCAATCTGCCTTCCTGACTATTGGTATGAACTATATACTCTCCATCAATCGGATGATGTGTATATGAAAGAGACTTAATGTCCAACAAATACTCTTCGGGCACTGTCGATATTGTGTTCACAACAAATGCCAGTGTGGTGAGCGACGGCCAGTGGGCTTTGTAGTCATTATTCAAATCCGCGTCCCCCTTCAATTCATAGCACATGCGTGGCTGTGCTTGCTCGAGGACAATAATTGTTTGTTTCTCATTGTTACTCTTCTTCAGGAACGCTCGAAATGTGCGGTTTTGATTTACCACCCAATCACTTGGACTCGCAGGTGGTATAGATGAGCAGGGTGAAAGTACAAACAATCCATCTGCAGAAATTTTTGGTTCTATGTGAAACTTTGTACGATAGTCCTCGAGTATTGTTACTCGTGAAATCATTATATTTCCTTGCATGGAGAAAATTTCCCCAACAAGAAAAAGGATGATGGCAAAAATTGTTATAACAGGAAGCCTCATGCAATCAGTCTATTTTGAAGTAACACAATACACAAGGCTTACACCTTCGTGGTTATTTCAACGATACCAGTCGAACAATCAAAACGAACGTTGCGGCCTACAGTTCCGCCGACAACTTCAGTTTCGACGGTGATTCCGAAACGTGCCAGTGTCTCTCGAGCAGACTCAGTATTCTCCCAGCCAATACCATGCTTATCTCCCTCAAGTAGCACAAACATGTGTGCACCTCCAACAAGTTTTGCTACAAGGTGCTGCGGATTACCTCCAATAACGCGTATTTCATCTATGAGCATCTCAACCGCTTGGTCCACGTATTTAGCGAAAACTCTTCCGACTTCATCGCGGTGATACGATGAGGAAGTATCATCTATGCGCTTGCGAGGAAGAATCGCATGTGCCATTCCTCCAACACGCGCAAGTCTGTCGTAAAGGACTATCACCACGCATGAGCCAACACCACCAGTAGTGATTACACACTCTTCATTGCCAGCATAGAGTTCGGCAATATGTATTTCAATATGTTTACTCATTTGTTGGGTGAACCATTTTGTTTGTAAGTGAGAGTATTGTGTCCGCTGCTTCTGGTCCCAAAAAGAGAAACATACTCCCGACAGCTTCCTCTCCGGCCTCACAAGTAAAAGACCCGGGTTTTGCATCAACACAAATTGCAACATCTAGGGAAAGGAATTCGTTGTGCTGACTAATCATCGCAGCTGAGATAGAGTTAAACATTGCACCCCCCATGTCTATGACGACATCGGGAACTGACTGCATAAGCTCAATATGTAAAAACTGAGAAAGGCCTTTGAGCATTCCTCCAGTAAGGACATTGCCGATCTCCTGAAAAATTGACCGGTCATATCGATCGAGCGCACGCAAATCAGTTATTGTTTTCCCAGATAAAGAGTGGAGTAAATTTATTGACGCGCTATATGGGAAAAAAAGCATAACATAACCTTCAAGAATTCCTGATAGCCGAAGCAACACCGCCACCGTTATTGCATTGGGGTCTTTGATAGTAATTGAAAGTGAGCGCGCATTTTTGACTCCGAGCGTAGGAACACTGATAGAAACAGATTTTCCAACCATTTTAGAAAGTGTCGTTGACGCGTGGGATACTCCAATATTCAGAAGTTCTTTGAGTTGATCTTCATCTTCGCGAGTGAGGTGAAATGCATGTGTCATAAAGTATTATTGAGGGGTGTTACCCAGTATATCGCCAAGAGCTTCAAGGAGTAAACCATGCGCGTCGAGTAATAGCACGGTTCGTCCGTCAGGAAGGAGTGCAGACCCTGAAAAACCACGGATGTTTCGCAGAACGGGAGGAAGCGACTTGACCAATAATTCTTGCTCTCCGATGCAGTTATCTATCGCAATAAGAATCTGTTCCCCTTCAATTTGTAGCAATACCGCAAGTACCTCGTCAGACAATTTCTTTCCAACAGAAAACATATCTGCAAAAGTAATATCAAGGAGTTTGTTTAAATACAAAATAGGAACAAGACGTCCTTCGATAGTTACCATTTCTTGATGAGCCGTCTCGCGGACAAGGGCGCGCGAAAATGACAAAGTGCGAACAACTGAACTAAATGGAAGTGCAAATGTAAATCGACTTGATTCAACGAGAAGCACTTCGACTGTCGCAAGTGATATCGGAAGGTCAAGTGAAAATTTTGTTCCCCTTCCTTCCTTGATTGGGGAGGTTACGGACACATGACCACCCACTTCCCGTGCAAATGCTTGCACTGCTGATAGCCCAACTCCTCGTCCTGAGATGTCTGTTACTTCAGTATTTGTCGACATATTTGGGTGAAATAGGAGTTCTGTAATTTCTTGTTTGCGTAGTGATTGCGCAACATC
>JAYSWT010000508.1:0-1009 GCA_043717905.1 bacterium
ATAGAAACACCTACTATCGAAAAGACAAGGCAAATGAGACAAAATCTTATTCATTGAAAATGAGTATGTACAATGAAGAAACACACACACACACACAAATAAAAATATCACTCGAGCCCTGCATCGTCGCAGGACCCGTCGGAGTTCGATGACTCCTGAGGTATTACCATTGCCACCTGAGCCTTGATTGTGTAGACTTGTCGAACAAGTCATCTGAGCTCGCGCACCGTGTCCTCTAGCTGCTTCTCCAACTGAAGCAGCTTGCTAGTGCGCACACTCGTGTAGTGCGGCTTCGTGGTGCGTCCAGCAGACGAGTCCACGGTGGCAACCACTGTTGCCGGATTGGAGTCACCTGTCGGAACTCCTGTGAGGACTCGATAGGCGGAGACCTCTGACCGTCTTCGAAGTCAGACGGAGTCGACACCCATGGAAGGTTTGATTGGAAGCCTAACCGTGCGTAGTTGCTCTCCAGTGACGGCACCACAACTACCTCTTCGTCCGAGACACGTGTGGGCGACAAGTGCGCTGACGCGTCAGAGAAAAGGTCTGGAGACCTGATCAGGTTCTCCTCGAGCTTTACCACTGCTGGTCGTGGTGGAGCAAATTCGTACAAAGCCAGTATGTATGGGTCTGGTTGTACGTTGACGGGTGCCTTGTACATGGTGACAAGGGCTTCAGCAGCTAGCCGAGAAACTTCGGAAGACTTCTTTGAAGTAGTCGTTAAACTCGCGGAGCGTTTTTGAGACATTGTAATATAATGAAAATCTGACTGAGACACTGGTTTATATAACTGTTAAGTTCCACCTTCAAATTTGACAACTTAAATTTATAATTGAAACCTTGCGGTACAGTAAATGAATTGTCTTACTATTTATAGCAACCACAATCATGAGAGAGTTCAAAGAATAGTAGAGCTGCGAACCACTGAAATAACAGCTTTTAAGAATAATATGGATCTCACGATCCAGAATCGAACAAGTCCACAAAGTCCAATATCAATTAAAGCGTT
>JAYSWT010000509.1:0-1009 GCA_043717905.1 bacterium
TCAGATTTGCTGAACACTCCGCTATCGATTTTACAGAACGAGCTAACGGAACAAGTACACCAAAAAGAAGACAATGAAAGCTCTAATAACTACGAAAACCTCAATAGTATTCTAATCAAACATTCAACGATGAAGTCAGTGTCATCAGGCACAGAAGATATCGAATTGAGCAACAAGTGCCAGTCGACCTCGGATGACAGTATTCGAGGTTTAAAGCGACAGCACTCTTCAAAATGGACGTAACGCCTGATGAGTGGAATATTGAAGCACTGCCACCATATGTGCATAAGTATTTACTCAGTGACTTGTTGGGTGAACTCTATATGGTCCGATTTTTCCAGCTGTCTACAATTGCTATATCTCGGTAATGTGTACATCCCAGAGACCATAACCTACCTTGACAATAGAGTGGTGTTCGTCGGATCGACTCTGGGTGACTCGAGGCTGGTTCGTCTAAGTTGTGCTGCAGCAATCGAGCTGAGATAGCCATGTAAATAAGTTTCAGGGGCTGGTCTGATGGCGGGATTTGGGAGTCTAGGCGGCGTCTCTGCAATGCCGATGGAGAATTCTAGGAACCTTTTTAAAGAGACTCTCTGACGGTGCGCTGGCTCTCGTCTGGAAGTGTCGGGGTGGGTGCTCCGTCTCAGTTGTCGGAATCGAGGTAACCGATGGGATGGAAGGTCTAATGACAGTCAAAATAGTGGCGACGAGTCGCGATATGTATGTTGTGTCGGTGGTGTCCACTACAATCGGTTTGCAGGTTTTTAGGATTTGCGGATTCAAACATGACTCTCATTGCCTGTGAAACATCGTTTGCGGACTTTGTTTTAACACCTGCAGTACGTGCAAATTGATTAAAAACATCAATACATGTCAAGATGTACTTGTAACCATTATTTATTTGAGAAAAAGGTATCATCTCCATCAAATCCATCTGCCACAGGTCATTGATACCAAATGTTCTATATGCTCTAGTGGGAAAGCGTTTCCTCATCGGTTTGTTTAAACT
>JAYSWT010000510.1:0-2686 GCA_043717905.1 bacterium
TGACACTGGCCTTCATGAAGTCATGCATCTTGGCCCTGGTTAGCCCACCATCGACGAATCAGCCAGGAAAGTCCCGGCACCGCCGCCGCGCCGCATGCAACGAGTCCATCACGCCCCGCGAACGCCTGTCACTCAGCATCAGTTCAAAAACGGCGCCCACCGCCCGTGTCGGTAGAGTCTCCTTGGCGTCTCGCGGTCGTCCCCGCGTCCGGTGTGAGCGCGCCGCAAGCGCAGTGCCATCACGCGACTCATCTCATGTGGTGGTTTCAATGAATAGAACTTAGTTATTCTCCGACTCCTCTGTCCATAGGGTTTCGTCTGGGCATCCTTTCTGTTGGCGTGTAACACCTTATTCCTGGTCCCTTTCGCTATGTTCCCGAGTTTTTTGGGGTCCGTTGTCCACTCATATTTGTGATTTTGCTTCAGCGTATACGTGGTGTCCGGCTCCATCTATCACTTTTACATTGACTGCGGAATGGGGGGTTATCGGATCCACTCGAGTCCCGTCCCATTGTTCCTGTCCGTCCCTCTCCCATCCGGGCGTACCCTCTTTTTACGTGGGTCTGAAAATTGGGAGGGGGGGTGAGACTGAGATAGGAGGTCACCACAAATAGCCCCCGCCGGTAAGCGGGGAGCGTGGAGGGTGGTGAGGTGTAATGCATTATGTGTGACAAAAGTGATGAAAATAAAGGTGACTGTAGAAATGCTGTTGGATGTGTGGAAAGTGTCGACGAATTTAATTTGACGAGGCTTGTTGTGATGAAAAAGGTTGTTGTAGGCTTGCTTGTTGCAATATATGCATATGTACAAATTGGAGAGTTGTGAAAACTTGTCGTGTCGAAGGTTGCATCCAGGGAATAGTCCGTGTCGGGACCCGCCGTCCAAAAGGATTGGGGTGTCAAGCCGCCGAAGCTCATTATTGCAACCCTCGAGTGAAACGTTTAGTGAGAAAAATATTTTGAGTTGTTTTGGTTGTACATGTGTGTGTTTGTCGAAGTGTCTCGAAGTGTGAATAGTTGTGTTGACTTTTGAGAGATGAAAATCGTCGTATGGATCGGGGTGTCAGCAGTCAAAACTAGTGAATATAATTTTTCGAATAATTGTTTGTGTGGCTCCGAGTGACTCCTGTGGTGGTGGAAAATTAATTAGATGATTTTAGAAAACTAAAATTAGTGACATTTAACATGTACATTAATAAAGAACACCTATTGACATATATACATTGTATGAGACAGGTGCAGCATCCTGTGTCATGAGAGTACGAAAGAGGAAGGTAGAAAGTAAGATCAAGAAAGTGTGAGCTCACAAAGGCTGCGTTCGTGATAGTCGCTGTGGCACGTTTGGTTTTGTGCTAGTTGTGACGTTTCTAACCCATTTGACGTGGTGTGGTTGCGTATTAGGTGAGGATGATATAGATTGTCTAGGAGTAAAGTTGTAGTCGTCGGATGATGGCAACGAGGTTGCGTTTGCCCAAGTGTTCTTCCTTGTAGTGTCGTCTACACGTCGCTGATTATATGTTGGAATGTCTATTAGACTAGGTGTAGTATCTTCTACACAAGGCTCTGTTGTTTCTGATAAAACGTCGCTGGGAGTTTCTGGATGAGGTGTTAGAATTTGCGGCTGCGTCACGGTTGTAGGGACGAAAGTTGGTGTTTGTGAGTTGAGCAGAGATTTGGTTACTAAGCTTTCATATGAGGGAATGTCCTCTGAAAAACCGAAGGCTGGTTTTAGGTGTGACAAATTAATCGTTTGGCTTGCACCTTGTAAACTCAAAATGGGAAACAGTCCCGAGTACCTCGCGTTAAGTCCTGAGTCCTGAATTTTCCGGATCCAGACGTGTGTTGCGAGGTGGAATTTTTTCGGATGTAAGGTCTATACGAACTGCTTGTGCTAAAAGATGGATTTGTATCCAATGATAGGAAGTGACTCCTAGCGGCGTCCAGTTCTTCCAATGTAGGCTCACTACCGAGATCTATCAATTCGTTCGGCATGGCCGTGGAGCTACCGAAGAGCAACTGTGAAGGTGACGTTCCGGTGGTGTGTGATGGTGTGTTTCTCCGCCCGAGAAGCACGAAAGGTAGCGCTTGCGTCCAATTGTACCCAGTGGTCAGGATTCTCAGTGAAGTTTTCAGAGTCCTGTGGAAACGTTCCAACATTCCGTTTGTCTGGGGATGATACGCTGTGGATCGAAGGTGTTTTATCCCTAGCTTTGAAGTTAGTTTTTCGAAAAGCTGGGATTCAAATTGTGTTCCGCGGTCAGAGATGATACTAAGTGGTACTCCGTACCGGGCGATCCAGTCTTGAATGATGTGATGAGCTACTATTTCTGCCGAAATGGACTTCAAAGGAATTACCTCGAACCACCTGGTTTTACTGTCCAGCATGGTTAGTAAGTATGTGTAGCCACGATCACAAGGTAATGGTCCAACAAGGTCAACGTGCAATGTGTCAAAACGGTTGCCCGTTGGAAAATGCTGGATTGGAGGTTTAATGTACCGGGTTATCTTGTGCTTCTGACAACCCGGACATTGTTCAGTCCATAACTTAACGTCGTGCCGCATACTGGGCCAAATCACCTGACCTTTCAGCAATTCATAGGTTGCTTTGGAACCTGGGTGATGCGAGTTGTGGATGGCGTGGAATGCCTGGAGTCGCAAGGTTTCTGCTAAAATTGGTCTCAAAGTAC
>JAYSWT010000052.1:0-2097 GCA_043717905.1 bacterium
GCTCGAGATGCAAGTGGCACTTCATGCGTTCCTGAAAAAAATGCCAAACTTTAAACTCGAGAATCCAGAGCTAGTTTACGGGAATGGGTTTGTGATTCGGGGATTAAAGTCGTTACGAATTTCTAAAATGTGAGATACACGTTTCACCCGTAAAACCTACTTTAAATACACGCAACATTGGGTTCGCAACAATACGCAAAAGGATTACGGGGATCACAACCAGGATTGACAGGCGGTATTTTGCTTATAGGATCGGCGGCGGCATAATCAACGGTGTAACCTAAATCTTCCATCGCGCCCACCGTCACTTTGCTTAAAACCCGTTTTGGAATTGATTGACCGATAAAATCTCCCGAAGACAAATCCTTACCATTCATGAGTTCTTCGGAAAAAATACTTGTGCCAGGCCAATATTCTGCACAGGTTTGTGACACTGGTTCGGTCGGCACTGGACTTGCGTATTCACGGTAAATAATACCTACAGTACCGCCAAGTGCATAATACTGAACCAAGGCACGACTACCGTTGTACTCCATGCCTGGGCTGCATTGATTTGAGCTTTGCACACCATTCATCAAGCCTTTTTTGATCCAATTTGTTCCAAAACCCAGCACTCGAGCCATGTCGCGGATCACGTTAAAAGGTGCTGTGATTGTATCGCCGTAAAGATAAATGATATCACTGGCGTCATATTGCATCACTCCAATTGCGGGAAGAAAGCTGTTGTCTCGAGTCAGGCACGGTTCGATACGTTTTGTAAAACCGCCCACGCCATCACCCTGAGCTTCGGGAACAAGCTCAACAAAAATCCTGATGTCCTCAATACCCGAAACTTTTGATTGATGAGAAACTTTACAATTAAGGTCGGCAGGGTCAAAAATGCCAGCCATATTTGGAATATCGCCGACAATTATTTGTTCCCAACGCTTTGCGGCTGTTGTAAAATACGGTTTGTACAAATCAGGAAAATCTTTGGAAAAAACCCATTCAATATCAAAAGTCGTGTTTACTTCGGCGACAGGCAGGGTGTAAGCGTCGGCAATGCCATAGTCAACGACATAACCCAAATCTTCCATGGACGCAATCGTTAATCTGCCCAGTGGATTGGTGCGTCCTTTGACTGCCTGAGTGGTTTGAACAGTCGGCGTCATTCTCTCGCGTTCAAATAAACCCTCCGCCCAATGTCCGCAAGATCCAGATTCGTTGTCTGCCTTCAGTGGAACATTGCCTGTTCCGCCCAATGCCTGATATTCACGAACTGCATTTAGACCCGTAAATTGCGGATTTTCACCACAGAGCGTTTTATCGGCTGTCTTTATGGTTAGTCCAGGAAAATTCCCCCAAATTGTTCCAAAGCCAAGTGCATGACCCAATTCATGGATTGCAACATCATTGAACAAAGAAAGCTGATCTGAAGTTGCCGAAGTGCTTGGAAGATCGAAACCATCAAACAGTATTTTGCTGATCACTGGCAAATTTTTACTGCCGCCGCCTCTCAGTAAGCAAGTCCCTCCGACTGCAACGGTATTGCCCACACTGCTCTGATCGGCGGGAAGTAAACCGACATACAAGACCAAATCGTCTACATACTTTAATATGGGCAGTGGATCTGGTGTTTGTGCGTTGCTAAAACCACAAGCTTTGGGGTCGAGAGAACCATTAAAATCACTGATGTCCCCTACAATGATGGTTTCCCAATAACGCGCTTGTGCTTCAATCAGGGGTTTGTATTGATCGGGGAAATCGGGCAAGTATCGAAGCTCGATATTAAAATTTAACGAATTGTTGGGTGGTGCAGGGTTTTGGGGGCAAGCCACCAGAACGGCAAGCAATAAAGTCAGCAAGGCTCGAGCTACATGTTTCACAGATTCTCCTTAAGAGATTTTCACTTTAAACTTTGGGGCAATCTCAATTTGTAGGACACACTCAAATTGCTGATTTGTGAATTTAAATAAAAAACGTTGTCTCATCATAATTTCTGGTGCAATTCCATTTTGGCAAAGCTTAACTTTGATACACTAAACCATGACCCAAACCACCGCCCGCCTGACCTGCCCACTCGATTGTCCGGACGCGTGCAGCCTGATTGTGACCCTC
>JAYSWT010000511.1:0-2681 GCA_043717905.1 bacterium
TGGAGCAGACTTCGCACCGGGCTGAATTGCTTCTAAGCGATCGCGTAATTCATGGGAAATCCCGGTGTGAGTAATGATCTTGCCAGTCTCATCAGTCTCATAAAGGGTGCGACCATTAAATTTAATGATCAGCCCTTCGCCGCCAACTATCGTATCTCCCGTGTACGATCGCAATATTGCATGAATGGCCTTGATATTTTCTGGGGTTAGGTTGTTGACCCCATTTCCATATAGCTGAGTATATCCCGGCGTTGGGCTGGCCGCTGGCTGTGGAGCCAAGGGCTGTTCAATTTCGAGGTTTTGACTCTGATCACGGTTTTTCTTTTCGACCGTCAACCCTTGCCCTTTTTCGACTTCGGCACCGGGGAATAATCCCTTGATAGTGTCCCAAAGAGCTTGCAGAATGGATGCTTGTAGCTCTTTCCATGCTGCTAGGTCTTTTTCTGCTTCAAACTGTTCCTTATCCAATAAATCTGCCATTTTACAAGTCCTTTAGTACTTAGCGTTAACTCATTTCAGACTACAAATCGTCTAGCGTTACTTCAATGCCATCTAGTACCATACCCAAGCCGTCTAACATTGATTCCAAGTCCTCTTCAGGTGATTTGATAAATTCATGATAAACACCTGTTGTAAACTCTTTGATTCGTCCAAATAATGTATCTAGTACTTTGAATGAATCAGCTCTACTAGCAGCAGCAGTGGCTTTCACATTCTGACCTTGCCTAATGACCGTCAGCACTTGGCAAGGTTCTAGACTATATTGAGATGCTATTTTGTCGCTGAAGACATCTACGTCAAAGTCTGCTAGGACTGATTCATTGAGATAGTCTTCAGTTGCTTTTTTGAGCTTAAACCCTACAGGGGAGATAAGATCTAAGTAATTAACAAGTAAGCCAGTATCACATTCATTGTTTATGAACTCTTGGGTCAGAGCTGGTAATATTCCTACCCATAGTGGATCTATAAACAACGGTGTACTTTCACCCGTTTTTTGAAAGAAAATTACTTTCAGCTCTTCACCACTAAAAGCAGCAGCGATCGACCAGTAAGTCCCATTTGGCGTATCCATTATAGAGAGTGCTTTCTCTGGCAGTCTGCTATCAATCACCCAATGCAAACCATATTCGTTGTTGCAAATCATAATCATGCTACTTCTCCTTTACTTAGTATTTTGATATCAACACTTTCCAATGCCCAGACTAACTGTGTAGTTGAAACATCCCCAGACCAATCATTAGGCACTGGTACCTTACGATCAGTCAAATCACCCTCTAATTCCCATTCATAATAGTTAGCAATTGCCAATAAATCTTTGAGTAGTAAATATTTCTCAGGAGCTGGCTTATCCTTTGATTTTTTATTCCCTTTCGCTATAGATGGCTTTCCTAATGGTAAATATTCATCAATTAATTTCCTACACTCAATAGACCTAGCATTCAGATCAATCTTTTGTTCTGAAGTTTCACTGGCTTTCTTGGCTTCTACAATGGACTTTTCAATAGCATCATAAATTTTGGCATTACGCTCCTTTTGCTTCTTGCGCTCTTGATGGAGTCTTGCAAATCGCCGCTTGTAGGGGAAACCAACTCTCTCACTAATGCCTTTCCCCGACCGCGTTCCCACACAATCTACAAAGCAGGTGCCGATCGGTAGTTGTTTAAATGACAGCGGATCAGATAGCGCTACGGACTGAGTTTGTTCACTCTCAGAGTTAGAAGTAGAGGCGTTTCTACCTCCAGTGTTAGATCTTGAACTAGAGCCAATTGAAACTTCCTTGTTGCCCAGCTCCTCGCTAAGCATCTTGGCGTTGTCCAAACTGCCCGTACCACAGAAGAACTTGTTAGCGCATCCCAACAGCTTTTTAAGCCCTTCTTCACCATAAAACTGAGTCATTTGAGCCACAAACTGAATACCAATCAGCACCATCGCCCCGGCAGACCTCTTTTCTGGTAGCCAATCATCAAGGACGATCGGCAGTTTGATAGCTGCAAACTCATCCAAAGCGATGAGGAGTGGAAGCTTTCTTAGGCGGCTATTGCTGAGGTTGTATCTACCAACTTGCTCTAAGACTGTAACTATCAATGGTAAGACTACTGCCCGTAAATCTTGACTCACTCCAAAAATTACTATTTCTTTTTCTCCCACCCAAAATGGTCTATCACTATCAAAGCAAGGAAAATTGGGTTTACCACTAATACAATCGATGAACTTGCTGGAGACTAATGGTTTGAGAATGTTTGAAGCTGTAGATTGCAATGAAGCTTCAGTGTTGTTTTTGTCATCTCCACCCCGCGAGTTCATGTATTGGGAGAAAGATCGATAGGCGGCGTGGGGGATTTCTTCGCGGTTGGCTAGCAATCGATCAATCAAGTCAGGGGTATTAATAATCTCATCAACTAGCAACAGGTTGGCTATCTCTGACCTTCCTGATTTACGACCAATCATTTTGGTCAGTAACATGGCTCCGGCAATCATCGCCTCACCGCCACCATCAAAGAAAGCATCACGTTTTTCGTCTTTACCACTCAGATTATTTCTGATGGTAAAAACTATTTGATCGGCTGTAGTTGAATCATGCTCATCATCGATCGCGTCTAAAATATTGCAGTTACCCGTCACGTCAGAGCCAGGGGCAAAGATGCGCACACTGTATCCATTCTCGATCGCAAAAGGTAGAA
>JAYSWT010000512.1:0-2676 GCA_043717905.1 bacterium
CCAGGAGTTGAAGTTCCAGTTGAGCGTCCAATGATGCCAACAATTGTAGAGATGGAAAAGAGAAAAGGAGAAGAGAGAGATGGAGAGTCCAAGAGGATGAGGTTGGCTAGTGATATGGCTCTAGTCCATGCCATGGAAAATGTAGCAACTCAGTTGAACAAGACAAATGGACATTTGGACAAGCATAGCTTTTTAATGGAAAAGTATCTCCTAGTACTCGAAAAGCAAAACCTTCTCACTGAAAAGAAACTCCAAGACTCAGACTCGTCTTCAGAATCAGAGTCTCATGATGACAAGGACCTCTTAAAGCTCTTTGAATAAACTCTTTCAAAAACTCTAGATTTATTCCAAAATCCAAATCAAATCAAACTCTCTTTTTGAATAAATTTTACTCTGCAGGGGGTTGTTGGACGCTCACGTGCAGTAAAAGCCAGTGCAGTCCATGGCAGTCACAACTCCAGGCTTGGCATAGGCAGAGTCAAAGGTACTACGCACACGAACCATCGTCACAATGGTATCATCAACCTTGAGCTCTCGGCCAGTCTTGATCCGACCATTGAAAGAGTGGTGGGCAAAGGTAGCAGGGTTTCCAGGAGCACCAGCAACTACAGTAACAAGTCCAGTGTTTGAGTAAATCAGCTCAACTCCAGGACTGTAAAAGGGACTCAGTCGATTCTGCATGTCACCAGCAACACAAAAGTTGCTAAATCCATTCTGGAAGCGGTAGACCAAAACAGTCACTTGGGCACTAGTCACTAGCGCACTAGTATCAACAAAGCGGTAGGGGGTATCAGCATCAACTCCAACTGTTCCTTGCTCACTGCAATCAAGAATTCGACTCGAGCCTTGAATGTGCCACCCTTCAGCTACTCCAGCTACAACAGCTTCAGGCCAGGTGAAACGAGTCTCGCTAGTGTAATTGTCAGGCGAAATGACAGAGGGAGTGGGCTGATTCGGAGCATCAATACCAGGGCCAACCTTGTCAAGACGACACTGGGGATTCAATCCATTGTAGATTCCTTGTCCAGCAGGTGCATTGGGAGGACCAGGGGGAAATGTTCCTTGCCAAGCAATAACGGCATTCACAAGAGTCTGTGTTCCATTGTAAATCTGTCCTCCAAGCTTTTGCGGCTCAACGTTCTTCTTGCCTCGGGCCATGTCGAAAATGATTCAATATAGTAAGTATTCACATCCACCCAAATTACACTCGGTAAACTAACTTGGATTTATTACAAGTCCAACAAGATAAGTCCAACTTGGCAAGTCCAACAAGACAACAAGACAAGATGAGTCCAACAAGGCAAGACCAACATAAAGGTTAAGTCAATAAATATTTGAGCGTCCAATAAGCTATTTTATTTCATTAGACTCTTTGGGGCACCTTTGGACGTAGCACCATTGGACGCTTAACATGTTGTTTGGACTTGTACCTTTGGACGTATGGGCGCCATTGGACGGGTGAGCGCCATTGGACGCTTATAAACTTCTTATCTTTGCATGATGCATTGGATTGGTGTATCCAGCATACTCAGTTTTCAAAATGGGCAAGAAAAAGAGCCGTATGAAGCGAAAGATGAGCACTTACATGTTGCTGGCCTCAAAGGCAAAGGACATGATGAGTATTGGTCAGAGTCTCAAGTCTCAGGGTGCTCTTTACTCGGGAGGCTCTACTACAGATGCATTCCATAAGCAAATTGGATGTGTTTTCAATGATGATGGAACTGCCTTTTCTGTTTATTCCAATGGCTCTATTGTTGGCAGTTCGGGCATCACTCAGGGCGCTACTGCTCGTATTGTCTCCAATCTGACCATCAATGGCACCTTTTTTTCTTCTTACCAAGTTGTTCCTATTGGCAATCAGATTATCTCGGCTGTTCAGCGCACCTTTAATTGGGCCATGGTCCTCTTGAAGGATGGCTTTAGCATTGAAGAGTGTGTGGACAATCTGATCCCTCCCATCTTTACTCCCAGTTTGAGTGCAGGAGCTCAACCCATTATTTTGGAGAAAAATTCTGGAACTGGAGGCATTGATTATTCTACTGGAGTTCCTTTATTCAATGTAGCTGTTGGTCTTCAACCCGAAGCAAGGAAAAGAGCCATTGATAACCTAGAGGTGGCTGATTCAGAGGCAAAGAGATTGAGACCTCTCCCCACTTCTTCAGATGTTCAGGGCACCATTGATGCTCAACCTGTGGTGGATGAAATCTACATTCCTAGAGCTACAGTGCTGGCTTCGGGTACTGGGGTTTGCATCTTTAACGGACAAACAGTCGTTAACCACAAGTTCAAGGCTTGCTACCCAGGAAGAATCAACCTCAAGGTCGATGACCAAATCATCTTTGTCGCACGGAGCGCAGCTGAGGACCAATACGTCTCTTGCAATGCCATGGTCATGTTTAACATTGACACGTAATAAACATGTTTATTCAACAGTAATTATTCCTTGGTCTCTCCACATGGTCAAACATAAAACATGACTACAATAGAAAAAGAAGAGGGCATGTGACTCTTTCTGCCAATTTTCACGACGAATAAGATCTTGCTCTATCGTCAAACCATCTCGGCTAGGGTCTAACAGAAACAACCTCAGGGTCTCACTCTGCGAGGCACAATGGTCCAACACTTCTTCAAACAAAAGACCTTCTTCAATAAGGGGAGCAATATAAATCCAAGCAT
>JAYSWT010000513.1:0-2672 GCA_043717905.1 bacterium
AAACGCAAATTGATCAGAGAAGTTGAGATCGGATGGAGGAGACTGGAGTGATGGGTAAATGTAATCAGTTACGACAATGCGCTCCAGAATTCTAGACAAGACTGGGGTGATGGATATTGGCCTGTAGTCCGAAGTGGCAGATGGAGCTGCTATTTTTGTAATGGGAAGGATAGATGCTGACTTCCACTCAGTGGGCACGACGGATGATGACAATGACAGGTTCATCATGTCGGCGAGTGGAGCTGCAAAAAACGGGGCGCCGATTCGCAGGTGGCAGATCAACTTCCGTTTTTATAATATGATAAGTCATATGAAACGGACATAAGTAAGTAAGTAAGTAAGTAAGTAAGTAATGGTTTAATACAGAACAGTCAAACTGCTGTTAAACTATTAGAATGCAATGTAAGCTAGTAGTTCAAGTGAAAGTTCGGTTTAGTTGAGTGTAATTGAAAAACAAAATAGAATAAAATAAAGACAATTGTTATGCCATTAAGCTAGACTGACTGTAGCTCATGTCCCTGCATAGCATTCAAACCAGAAAATTACAGTCACAGAGGGATGAGGTTCAGCTGGGTATCTGAAGACTGAGATCCTTCCCGGAGGTCATAGTGCTGTGCACGGGCAGGTGGGAGGAGTGGGTAGAGAAGATCGCAGGTGTTAGACATGAGATGCGAGAACAGCCTGTCATCAGCAATACAATACAATACAATACACATGCACATCGCGGGGACGATACGCAAACTTGTAACGCGCCATATTTACACTGAGTGGGCACGACAGATGATGACAATGACATGTTATTCGTAGGCGCATCCGCACATATTCTGGTAAATGCTGTGGACGAGTCGGCGCGGTAGCCAAACCGAATTGATCGCCGGAGGAATGCTTCCAGGCGACTTCGGTCGGCAGCGCTGGTGTAGCCCCACCAGGCCGGAGATGCGTAGGACATCCTGGCGACGACCGTAGCCTGGAAGACAGCTTGCAGTGCAACTATTGGCAAGCCGTGGTAACACAGGGTGCGCAGAACAAACTGTGTCTGAGCACACGCCACCAGGAGGTCGTCTACGTGCTGCTTGACTGAGAATCTCCGGCTTATGGTGACCCCGAGTGCCTTGACAGTCTCAACGCGGTTGAAGCCGGGACTGTCGGCGGCGGAATTGTCACAGCATGTCGAATTCTCGGCGGCACAAAAACCATTTCCGCTGACTTCAGACGGTTCAGCGAAAAATTGTTCTCTAAAAAGAGAGGGCCCAGTCCTCAACATGAGCTATCTCAGCTTTGCATGAATGAACATTGGATGCCGGTATCACCAGATATGTGTCATCAGCATACTTGATCATGGAGTTGCCTGGAGTGATAGGGTGAAGGTCGGAGGCTGTGATGACATAGGAGGCTGGCCCGATACCAGACCCCTGAATAATGCTTGCCAATATCTTACGGAAGTCGGAGACCTCATTATCGAATCGTGTACAATGGGCATGATCCCGGAAAAATGATTCGACCCAATTATAAATGTTGTCTGGTATCTTGAGTCGTGTGTATTTATCAAGCACAGCACTATGTCTCACACTGTCAAACGCTTTGGAAAAATCCAGCATGTAAACAATGACGTAGGGGTTGGCATCAAAGAGAGTTGTGAGGGTCTGGAGGAGTTGTATGAGAGCCGCGGTGGTGGATGCACTGGGTTGGAACGCAAATTGATCAGAGAAGTTGAGATCGGGTGGAGGAGACTGGAGTGATGGGTAAATGTAATCAGTTACGACAATGCGCTCCAGAATTCTTGACAAGACTGGGGTGATGGATATTGGCGTGTAGTCCGAAGGGGCAGATGGAGCTGCTAATTTGGCAATGTTGCTGATGCTGATTTCCACTGAGTGGGCACGACAGATGATAACAATGACAGGTCCCATTGCAGTCGGTGGCAGTTTGTCAGAATATCGAACATACGCCAGTCGGTGATGTGACATTGTGCGTGCGGTGGACTTGACGCTGGGTGCTGCGTAGTTTGCATCACTGGAGATGGCTGCGTAGTGATTATCCAGTGTGTCAGCTGTGATGTCAGGGTTTTTTGCATTGCTGGATGTTTTACTACGGCCTGTAAGTTGACGGACCTTGTCTCAAATACTCCGCGGATCGGTCAGCACATCAACTCGGCTGAGGCTGAGCTCAGCGCTGGTGAACTTCTTTAAGGCGTCGCCAATCTTCACTGCCAGAGCCGCAGGCTTATCATTCCTGCCAGCCCGCATCAGTTTATACTTTTGTCGCATCATGAACTTGACGGAAGGTACGGCGAGTCGGCGAACGTGAGGGTAACAGTGCGGACAGGATAGTAGACGTAAAGGAACTCGACTCTTCTTGCGGGTCACTGCGTCCGTCGGGGTTGACGATGTGCACTGGGCCAACAGCACTGACGCTGGCAAGGAAGTGTGCGTGCTGCGCCGATGTGTGCTTCCGGAACGTACAGACGCGACGGGTTTTACCGACCGTAGTCCTCGCGCCACCACAGTATGCTACGATCGCGAGATGATCGCTTTTCACGGTCGACGCGACGACCTTGACGCCGATGTACTGCTTGTCGGAGACGTAGATCCGGTCGAGTCGATTGTTGCCGCGTGTCGGCTGCGTCACGACCGACGTCAAACCAGTCCTGATGATGATCTCGCTCTCGAAAC
>JAYSWT010000514.1:0-2671 GCA_043717905.1 bacterium
GTCACATGCTTGCGCTATTCCCACTCAATAGCAACGAACGTTATTACTCTGGAAAAACCACTTGCGTACTCAAAATATAACCGAGAAACTTTTGCGCTAGTTTCACAGTGTAAGCTGTGCATGCTAGCCGCCCAAATCTGTCATTAAACTACACTTAACACCCCCCACTTACACATCGCGCAGGAACAAAAAAATTACTGGTTAAGCAACCTTTGAACATCATCCTTAAACTGCAACGAGCCTTGCGGAGTAATGTGATACGTGTCGCGATACAATTTCATACCATTGAGCATTTGGCCACATCGCTCAACCCCGCAAATCTTTTCAGAAGGATCGTAGAACGACATATTGTCGCTCTTAAATTCTGAAAAAACTTCATTAATGAGTGCGGTATCTTTCTTAAACTCTTCGACACTAGTGTAAACAGTATTAACACCAGACTGAAGTGCCTCAATTCTCTTTACTGGATAGTTTGGGCGGTCAGGAAGTTGTGGCCAACTCTTAAAAACAACAACCTTACCCAACTTGCCAAGCTCACGAAGAGTATCAGGAACACGGCTTCTTATTGCGCGCTCAGTACTAGCTCTATCAGCTTCACCGATATCAGCATCAGTGATGAACTCCCTATTGCTATACGGAGAGTACGAAGTCCAAGCACCAATCACAACCACAAGATCGGGCGTTAGCCTGGATATTAGCTGGAGCACCTCGCGTTGCATCTTCCCGTCCGCACAATAATCTCTACTTGCTGGGAAGGCGAAATGTGTTTTCCATACACCTAAAATTGGCGGACACGATGGGTGCGCAATGTTAACCAATGAGTAATTTAGGCCCTTCGAAACATCTTGAAAAACTGGCAGCCAAGCTGCCGCAGAGGAATCCCCCCACAATACTATCGTCTTCGTCGCACCCTCAGCCAGGTACTTAGCACACCATTTTTTCGCGTCAATGTACCTCATAGATTCAACGCATCCTGTACCGGAATTAGACTTATAAACAGCCTTTTGTTCTTGATCTGCGTTCTTAAGGACTACATTTCTAAATGTCAATCCATCTCTTTTATGAGTACTATAACCAACACCACCAACAACAACCATCAACAACACAAGGGCAACACCTGTAATTCCTCTGCATTTGCCTAACCGAACCGGCCTTTCAATAAATCTGTATGTAAGCCACGCCAAGAATATAGAAAGAATAATGGCAACGAGACGGACTATTCGACCTGGAACCTCGCCCTCCATAATCCGCGCAAAAGATAATAACGGCCAGTGCCACAAGTACAGCGGAAAGCTTATTAAGCCGAACCATACTGCCAAACGATTAGACAATACATGACGATTAACCCACGCCTTAGAGCCCCCGGAAATGATTAGCACAGCGCCTAGCACTGGAACAACCGCCCACTTACCGGGAAAGCTGAGATCTTTATTGATACGGTAAACTCCGTAAGCTAAAATGAATGCTCCTGCAAATGAAAGCACGTTAGCAAGCGTCTCTCCATTACCTTCAGGCTTCTCACGGTACACAGCAGAAGCTAACCAACCGTTGAGGGTAGCATTAAAGGAACAAAATGCGACATTTTTATAAAGTGTCACCCACGCCAACAAGCTCCCGCACACCAACTCCCAAAAGCGGGTTTGAGGAGAATAAAAAGTGGCTACTGCATCTTCGTTTATTCCAATAACGTTGAGATAGAAAGACGCAATAGCGACAAGTGTCGCAATTGTCAGAAGATCAAACTTCTTCTTCCACGCAAGCCAAAGTAACAGAGGCCAGATTATGTAGAACTGTTCCTCAATACCTAAGCTCCACAAATGTAGTAGCGGCTTAGTCTCCGCTGAATTGCTAAAATAGCCTGCCTCATTCCATAAAACGATGTTGGAAAAAAATGCCGCACCAGCGACAATATGCTTACCTAGTTGCTTGTATTCGTCTGCAAGTAGCGCGAACCAGCCAAATGCGTAGCTTGCGATTAGAACTAGGAGGAGTGCAGGAAAGATACGTTTAATACGGCGCGAATAGAACTCAGCGAAGCTGAACGTCCCTCTCTCTAAGTTTTCAAAAATAATCGTAGAGATTAGGTAGCCAGAGATAACAAAGAAGACATCAACACCCACAAATCCACCTTTAACCCAATCAGGAAAGGCGTGGAAGGCAACTACAGATAGGACAGCTATCGCCCTTAAGCCATCAATGTCAGGGCGATACTTTGGGTGTGACAGGTGTGGTGGGTTCTGCCCCGTTATCACGAACGGTTGAGTTAAGAGGCGTTCCATCTGTTGCTGCATTTCTAGCAGGCTGTTGACGAACTACCGTTTTTTAATTGCTGAGCCGAATTCCCCTGGTGGTTGCTCTGATCATGGTCTTGTGTGTCGTTCATGGGTTTAGTCCCTCACTTGTCCCGACCTCCTGCCCCTTGCACACCCCAGTCGCTACGCTTCCCTAGACCGGAGCCGGCAGTAATTTCGCCAGCCCGTTTCACATTGAGCAGCCATCCCATCAGATACGCTTCGTCTCGGACCTGCAGGAGTCCCCGTCGGCGAAACCGGCGGAATCCGTGCCAGCATTTCGTCCCCCACAGCTCTTCGATCTTCTTGCGCACCCGCTGCGACAGACGGTAGCCACCGTCCAGCTCATCCGTCGCACCCGTTGATAGACCGTTATCCTG
>JAYSWT010000515.1:0-2658 GCA_043717905.1 bacterium
TGTGTTTCAGCACTCCGTTCTCTGTTTATATTTTCTATCATAATATAGCAATCGTACGATGCTTCCAATTTGCTAATTACACACGATATGTTAAGCCACATTTGGGCTAACCATTTGACAAAATCACCGTGTAAGATGATACAGTTTACTTTATGAAGTTAGCATTTGCCATTTACACTTCATTGGACGAATTAATTCATACCAGATTTTCGTTTTCGGCAAACTATATTTCACTCAATCCTATGATGACTTCCACAGACCCCTGTCTCTGATATAAGTTCAACTTGTTTCAGAGACGGGCTGCTATTTCTCTAACTCTAGGCTATTTAGCCTCAATACATGTGCAAAATGACGAAATAATCCTGCGCTTTTTTACTTTTTATCATTGCACGTTAATTCTTTTACTCTTGTATTCAGTAAAAATATGTATATCACTTGTCATGTCACAAGGATCACTATGATTCTGACATCAAACTGACTGGCTTCATAGACTGGTGACTTCAGTCTATATGCCCACACTTTTTTTTTTTTTCCGCTAATAATACAGTACGAAGTCTCGAAATCGGGCTGGCCGACTTCGAACTCTTCTTGGCCGTTGGTGGTTCTGATCAGTTCTTTCATCCGCCCTAGTCTGGTCGAAATTCCTTTGGCGTGTGTTACTAGTTTCTTCCTGATCGATACTGGAACACGGCATTTCTTCAATCGGTTGGCATATATTCGAATTGACATTCCCGTTCATCTCCGACTGTTGATCTACACTGGTTATACCTGTTTTATGCATAGTATCTGTGCAACTCGACGAAGGCGTAATCCTGTCCGACAAAATTAAACTATTTTCCATAGATGAACTTTGTATCTCAGGGACTTGATTATTCTCTACTACAGCATCATCATTTCGTTCCTTTGAAACGTCAGTGATCTTATGTGTCTGAGTGGATAATATTTCCGTGATCCAGCCAGCTGGTGTTTCGCCCTCAAAACGCCGAATTCGGTCAACATGCACCACAAATGGGCGACTTTTAGGTGAACGTTTGATGGCATAATTCACCTGATTTACTCTCCGTATTATCAGCATGGGTCCTGAAGTTAAATTTTGCCATTTCCGTCCGAGACGAGGTTTCACTCTCGGGCAGTAATACCATACTAAATCTCCAACACCAAACTGGGTATTCTTTACTTTTGAGTCGTATCTTCGCTTCGTCTTTCCAAACACACATTGTAGTTCCTCTCTGACGACGTCGTATGCTTGTCTCATACGTTCTGCCATCAGCTCCGTGAAATCATCCAAATTAGCTGGATATGTTGGTGACGGTTGTTCCAGCATAAGCTCCAACGGTACAGTCGGATGACGTAAAAACACCAAGTATGCCGGTGTATAAGTAGTGCTGGTGTGATAAGCGTTGTTATATGCAAAACTGACATATGGTATCTTCTCACACCAATCCCGTTGATTAGCAGAAATTAACTTAGCAAACATTCCTTGTATAGTCCGATGAACCCGTTTTACACTTCCATTAGTTTGAGGCCGGTATGATGTAGTTCTGTATTTCTGAAATTCCATCAACGTAGCTATATTTCTGAGAACCTCGTTCTCAAATTCGCGACCTTGATCAGATATCTGTATTTCTACAGTTCCATAGACCAAATATACTTTCTCCACCAGTGCACGTGCTACTGATAATGCACTCTTATCGCGTAATGGTGCACATATTAAATATTTGGTGAAATGGTCCAAAACGGTCAACAAATAAGTATAGCCTCGTTTTGATTTCACATGCGGCCCCGTCAGATCACAATGTAGTCTTTGCATCGGCCCAGAAGTAAACCATTGTTGCATTGGACCCTGACGCGCAGAAGGCCACTTCCGGAATCGACAACAAGCTTCGCATCTTCTCACAAAAATGTCTGTATCATGTCGATAACCTTTCCAGTACGCAAATTGTTGGAGCTTCTGGAAAGTTTTTAACGTTGCAAAATGTCCAGCTATTGGAACACTGTGTACTTGTTTTAGGATCTCATTCCTTAAACTTCTTGGAGTGATCAGTTGATAACATTTTAACGTGCCATCAGCGTTTTCATATCTTCAATACAGTATGCCATTTATGACCTCCAGTGACTCCCATTGTTCTATGAAGTGTTGGACTTCCAGGCAATATTGTTCGCTTTCCTTCGCTTCCGGTGCGTTCGACAGGGTCTCTATAAGACTAAGTACCGTGCCGACCGTTTTATCTATCATCTGTTCATTTCTGATAAATTCTCTGGTCCATTCAGCGTTCATTTCGGATATCTGAGTGATAATATTTTCGGTTGTAATTGTATCTGTTTTCGAGTTGATTGATGTTCGTATTTCTCTACAAGTGGACGACAAGTTTTTGGATACACACTGTTGGCAATCAGTTTCATCTTCAAACCTGATGCAAGGGCGACGACTTCAGGCATCGCAGTTATGATGCTGACTTCCTGATCTGTGGTATATTTTGAAATTGAATTCAGCTATTAGATCAAGCCATCTAGCTTGTTGGCCGATAGGTTCTGGACTTTTAAGCAAAGACGTTAAGGCGGCATGATCCGTTCGTAAATCGAACGTCCGACCCAGTATAAATTGTCGGAAATATTTGAACGCAAAGATAATTGCCAGCAATTCCTTCCTGGTAGTGC
>JAYSWT010000516.1:0-2631 GCA_043717905.1 bacterium
CTTCTTTCAACAGCTTACCGATTTCTGTGCGTTCGGTTTTGGCAATCAGAGGAATGTATTCGCGCATGCTGCTGGCTTTGAGAATGTCGACATGGAAAGCATTGAAGAGCTCAACAGCAGACGGGGAAGACAAAGTTTCGAACGGAATACCAAGATCGACCCAAGTAAAAACGGCGAGCTCTCACCTCTGGAGCCAAGGACGGTGTGGGTGACTTGAACATCGGCGGACTGAGGAAGTGCTTCGTGATCGTGCGCACTACCCTCTCCTTCGCAACGTTGGCTTGATGTATCGTCGATTCTGTGCTTCCCTATTGTGCTCTTTTTGTTCATTACCTCTGAAAAGAAAAATGAAAAAAAGAAATTCGTCGGCCGAAAAAAGACTTTTCTAAATTTCTAAATTTTTGTTGGAATGCGGCCTCCGTGACCTCTCGAAGATCAACAATCTGTGTTTTTTCTATGAAAAAGAATGTGGCCTACAAGTTTGAAGTGGTAAGAGCTTGGCTGTTTGCTTTATTTTGCAGTTAATTCAATAGAGAAGCCAAGTGCTTGGGACACACTTTCTCGTGCTCAGACATGAGATCACGATCTGACACGCAACATTTAGCACAAAGACCGAATTTGTCACACTCACAAAACAACCATTTGCCACAACGAACCCAAATTGGGATCTTTTTTCCTTCATGTATTTTTCCTCTACATTTGAAGTTCTCCGCTTTCTCTGAAGCGCTCGCCTTCTTATCTGCCCTTTCTTTTTCCTTCTTCTCCTTATCCAACCTCTTCTCAGTTGCATTGGTTTCCTTCACCTGTGCTGCGGTCTCGCGCATCGCCTGTAGTTGTGGACCGGTAAACGCCTGCTTCTTCTGTGCCTTGACCTTGACTGCAGAAGCTGTTTCGGGGCCGGCATGTTGTCGTAGTATGGCCCTGACATGCAGATCAACAGCAGAAATCGCCTCGCTGCGCGCGGTTTTCGCCTCGGAGCTCTGGTCGTGGACACTGCAATTAATTTTGAAATTTTGTCGCATCAGCTCGGGAGAAAAGGGCCACAAGCCGGTGTCTCTCCACGATGAACAAATGACGGGTGGGCTGAGGATGCCCCTCATCTGGAGAGCCAATTCCAGTAGTTTGGTGCCAAGATCTGTGTCCTGGTTGCGTATGAAGGACGGGACGCAGGCCATCTTTGCTTTGAGCTTTCCTTTGTAAACCTGGAAGATGCGGCGGTCACAGGGTTGCAGGAAGTGGGTCATATTGGCAGGGAACATTGCCAGCAGTATGTTGTTGGACGTAGCAGCAGCCAAATTGGGATCTGTGAGGTGGACTCCGAGATTGTCGACCAACAAGCATCGTGTCAAGCCCGCGGGAATGTCTCTTATGGAAATCCTGCCGATCTCGTTCAGCATTATCTCAAACGCTTCACCGTTGACATATCCTGTATCTGTAAACAAGAATATAGTCTCGTGCTGGTTCCGGGCTCTCTTCGAGGAGGTGATGTAGTCTGGAAGTGGAGGAATCACTGCCTCATCCTTGCTGGAGATGGGTATTGTGTAGAAGTCAACGAGGACCTTCCCGCTCGCTGTTACGCATGCTGTGTAGCTGCAACCCTTCGACTTTGTCAGCTCTCTGAGTGTGGGTGATTGTTTGTCGATGTCCTCAAGTGTTTCGCCCGTTCTGTGCTCTCCTATAACTGTTACTCTTGTCTCGTCAAGGTTCAATAAAGACTCAGCGTTGATGTTATTTGTACTTAGAAGATCAGCGAATGTTGCTAGAAATTCTTCATGTAGGGGTTGGGCTGTCTGGTTGAAGCGTTGTTTCTTGAGTCCTTTGGTTTTTTTCCATCTCACCTTGTCTTTGTTGCGGAGAGAGATTCGGCGAGCCATGGAGCGAGCTGCTTCTGCACTGCGGCTGGGATCAATAGCTCTGACGAGCTTGGCAAGTGTAGGGATCTGTAATCCTTGCGCAGACTGCGAGAAGCCCTTGGCTGTTCCGACCACGATCGATTCTTGTTCTACCGTAAATTTTCTTCCCTTGTGTATGCTCCCATCACTGTTCCTCATGCGCTTGTAGAGGCCTAGCAAAGATTCCCAGTCAAGGCCCTTTCGGTCCGCCACTTCTCGCACCGCCTTGTTGACGTTATTGTATTCTGAAGCGAGTTTATCGATTGTTTCATAAGCCCAGCATCTGTCGTCAGGGGAAAGGGAAGTAACTGACTCTGGCCTCTTGCCGTGCTTGCCCTTTGACCTGGGCATCCACTCGCCGCTTTTGGCGGAAAAAAAATATTTCTCCTCTCACCTGCGAGGCGCAAAGCGATGACCGTTAAAAAGGGTTTTTTCGACCGAAAAGTTTTTTTTCGACCGCGACGAAATCGATGAAAAAATTTAGACCAAACGGAGGGGTCAACTTTGTAAAATGTTCTAAAACTTTTTTCATCGATTGTACCATGTTCTGTTTTTAATATGTTATTTAAAAGTTGTTCAAAGTTGATTCACAAAACTCTAACTGAGTTTTGGTCAAGTGCAATTCTTCGGTAACATCTTTTATCGGAGGCGGGAGTTCGACGCAAAGGCTGTGTGTGTGTGTGTGTGTGTGTGTATGTGTATGTGTGTGGTTTTACTGACGTGCACATACACAACACAC
>JAYSWT010000517.1:0-1002 GCA_043717905.1 bacterium
ACCCCCTTGAGTTCGGCAACTTGAGCTGGGATTATACCGCCTCTTATCAGTTTGATAGGGATGCACTACCTGTTGTAAGACAGGCCTTGAGAGAGAGAACGAAGCACGGCGGGGTAACGACGCTGTTGCATTCGACAGATTTTTACCATGGAGAAAAAGGTGATAAAATCGATGGCTGCTGATCATAAAATATATCAGGACATGTATACATCTAGGATGGGCATATGCCCAGTGAAGGAAAATGTGCCCCAACAGAATTTCAGTCATTTCGGACTTTGGCTATATTTGTCAACTTGGCTTCACAAATTTCTGAACTTGGGCTAAGTGAAGTTGACTTCCAAGTCACATGCCTGGACTTTAGAAAAAATAGGATAGCACTATGACAGAGAAGGCATGGAACATGATTTCAGCGAGTGGAATTGGCGATGATACACAGAACACGCAAGGAACAAGCAAGGAATATTTTTGGTGGCATACCGTACGGTACCACCACCAGTTGCTTTGGGAATATTTTCTTTGACACTGACCATGGACTCTTCCAGCTGTGTATTGAACATGCATCAACCCAAATGGACAGCTGCATCAATCATCAGGGAATTCACCCTGTACATGAGTTGGAAATACAACAAATGGCTGAATGAAATCACATATCTCGCCACGGCAAGAAGTGGCTGGACCATCTTGGGGAACACTCAGTTCACCAACTACTGTCATGATTCTGAGCTTGGAGAAAGGGGCTTGAGGGCCTGGAGCCCATTTGATGATCCCCATGCAAGACAGTGGCAGAGAGAGAGGAATGCTGAGCTTGAACCTGTGGAATCACCTCGTGTTACCTTTAAGAAAAGGCCTCCTTGTGCTCCCACCATCTGGCACCAGCTGCTGCCTGATCTACCTCTACTTACGCAAACAAGCATCATGTAACCTTTTTTACTATAGTATTTGTTATTATTATTATACTGTTGTTTGTGTATCCATCTGCCAGCAGTGCTACAGTAGCTAGTG
>JAYSWT010000518.1:0-1009 GCA_043717905.1 bacterium
TTCTAGTATGCGCTAGATATGATATCACTCGCAGTGGTCGATCTTCCCTTGTCCCTACCCTCCTTCATCTCATCCCTCCCCATCACCTCTCATCGTCCATCTCTTCCCCTTAAAGCAGGGGTCCCGGGTTCTCTCCAATAAATATTTGACATTCTACATTGCTGCAGGTGAGTTTTAGCGCATTTTCGGAGAACGAAAACTGGTTTCGTATCAAGGTTTCGTTGTGAGAAGTTTCAAAACTTACCTCCTCCTCTCCCGCACCGCCAAAAATTGTTTTGTTTGGAGGGGGTAATGCGGTATGCTAGCTACTAGCAGAACACGGCGCTGGCTAAAGGCAAGAAAAATTAATTGGACCATATATAGGAATGGCCAGAAAATGAGAGCGTTTCTGCAGGCTTCACCTCCCCTGTCTTCCCCTTCTCTTGCCCTTGCCTAGTATTACCTCTCATTTCTTTGAAAAAAAAGCGAGATCCGTGGTTTTGCCGACGAGGAAATATATTAAATTCTACGTTGCTAAAGGCGAATTTTTGGAGAAAGAATATTCGTTTCAGGTGTTTCGTCATCTATAAATTATTATTATTATTATTACGCAGCTCGTAATGCACTATAAGTCAAAAGCTAAGCTACGAATCGCAAGTGCGGAAAAGTCACGTGATCAGCCAGAGAACGATCGTCTGTAAAGATAGGTCTTCAAGTGTCATTTGAAAAGTGTCATTCTGCGACCTCTGGATGAAGGCAAAGTGTGTGCACTCGTTTTGTTGGACATGAACGCTGCGTTTGATACAGTCGATCATGCCTTGTTAATTGAGATACTACAAAAGCATTTGGATTGAGCAACAACGCGCTGAGCTGGATGTCCTCCTACCTGGCCGATCGCACTCAATCCGTACATATCGGAGCTGACAAATCTGAATCGATCAAGTTGCGCTGTGGTGTGCCACAAGGCTCGGTCCTTGGTCCGGTGGAATATATCTCGTACATCGAAGAAATTGACGCGCGTCTCGACATC
>JAYSWT010000519.1:0-1004 GCA_043717905.1 bacterium
TAAGATATTTACGGAGGTACAATAACTTGTCTTCCCTACTCCCATCTGTGTTATGGATACAAGAATCGAAAGCAATCTTCCAACTTTCATATTCTTGAACTTTCCCACCAAACACTGGGATAGTGAGTTTTTCCATCCGTGTCAACGTCTTTCTCGCTACAACAGCATCCTCTGGAATCGAATTTAACGACATTCGGCAGGTACTTCTGTCAAGACGCATATCGAAAGCTTTTTCGATCTTATCGTGACGCTCTTCTATTTGATATAAATCCAATTGAAGTCTCCTTTTTGTTAAATCATCACCCATTCTGTCGACCATTTCAACGAGATCCTCCCAATGTGCCTGAATTTCGCTAAACGCTTGCTCGTATTCCTCCGACGCTTGTGACGCATCTCCCGTCTCCATTTTGCCAATTAGTAGATTGCAGAGTCGCGTTAGCCGCACTTTATCACCTCGCTTTTTAATCATCTGCAATCGTAAAGTATTTTTGTCCTCTTCGTCGGTTTTCTTTTTCAAGGTTAACACATTTTGTTTCGCTTTGGCATCTTTCCTTAGTCGCGGTAATTGCTCGTCATCTCCGCTTGAATCCATCATGCCGCCGCGTAAGCGTAACATTAACTGGATGATGGTACCAGAAGTGATGGAATTTGCTCTTAGGTTTAAGCTCTCGGACATCACTTTTCCATTTACTCGCATCCAGAACTCGCTTGCTGGTTATTTTATTTTATGTTAGGCAAATGTTGATCTAGATTAGTAACATCTATAAATACGGGTACAAATCAGTAAAATACAGATTGAGCACCGAAAAGCGACTGACTTCCGAGAGAAAAGACTAATTTTAACTAACTTGTACGGCTTACGTCTCGATTAGTACAAAAGGTACAGATGTGGAGCTACGACTAAAAACCAAACAAGTTGTTTACTTGCCCTAGATCCTCTCCTAAGCTCGATACAAAACTCCTCTGTCTTTATCTGCGGGCGACTGAGACTCCAGTGAAAAGAC
>JAYSWT010000520.1:0-1007 GCA_043717905.1 bacterium
AAAACCAGGTGGTTCGAGGTCATCCCTCTTAAGTCCATTTTGGCAGAGATCGTAGCCCATCACATCATAAAGGATTGGATCGCCCGGTACGGCGTGCCATTTAACATCATTTTCGACCGCGGAACGCAATTCGAATCCCAGCTTTTCGAGAAATTAACTTCTAAGCTAGGGATAAAACATCTAAGGTCCACCGCGTACCATCCTTAGACAAACGGGATGCTGGAACGTTTTCATAGAACCTTGAAAAAGTCACTGAGAATCTTAACCAATGGGTACAATTGGACGCAAGCCCTACCTTTCGTGCTTCTCGGGTGGAGAAACACACCATCACGCACAACCGGAACGTCATCTTCACAGTTGCTCTTCGGTACCTCCACGGCCATGCCGAACGAATTGATAGATCTCGGTAGTGAGCCTACATTGGAAGAACTGGACGCCGCTAGGAGGCACTTCCTATCATTGGACACAAATCCATCCTTTAGCGCAAGCAGTTCATATAGACCTTACGTCCCAAAAAATTTCCACCTCGCAACGCACGTTTGGATCCGGAAGATTCAAGATTCAGGACTTAACGCTAGGTACTCGGGACCGTTTCCAATATTAAGCATTCAAGACAACTACGCAAATATATTGATCGACGGTACAAGTCAAACCATCAACCTATCACGGCTTAAGCCAGCTTTCGGATTTTCAGAAGATTTTCCCTCACACGAAAGTTTATTAAAAAAATCTCCACTCAACGCACAGGCACCTATCTTTGTCCCACCAACCGCAACGCAACGCAATCGTAACACCACATCCTGGAACTCCCAGCAACGTTTCATCAGAAACAACAGAGCATGTTGTAGAAGATACTACACCGAGGCTAATAGACATCCCAATATTTAATCAACGACAAATAGACAACAACACAAAGAAGAAAACCTGGACGAACGCCACTTCTTTACCATCATCCGCCGACTACAGTTTCACATCCATACCTTTATTACCTAATACGCAATCGCAAC
>JAYSWT010000053.1:0-2088 GCA_043717905.1 bacterium
TAAACTATCATTAACTAACCGTTCTTCGAGTTCAAAAACCGCGATCAAAGATATGGACGTCAATCTCTTATTTCAGACAAAACGTATACTATACACAACACAGGCAGGCGATCAGTAAGTAATAAATTTTTTGGTACAGTTCGGGAGCAGTACAAATGTAGTGGGGGTTGTTTCCGGACGTCCCATCTTTTATATTCTGTCTTGCATGCCAGTAAGGACCTCCTCCAATGAGGTTGGAATTCGTCATCGTAATGGAGAGAAATATTTTGTTTTCCGTCCTACTCCAATCATTTACGAGACATGCTTGCAGGTATGCTTGTATGATATCAATCATTATTGATCTTTCATTTTTTTAGCGTTGTCCTCGTTGCCATGATCAGATAAGAATTGTGAGCAAAGAATTTTTTCTTCTTACAGTAGGCTAGCACGCCGCAGATGATTACGATCATTAGAATCGCTCCACTGATGACAAACCAGATAAATTTGGTATTCAACTGTGATTCTACAATGGTTTTCATAGTTAACGTTGTAGTATTACTTGTACGGACCACAGTGGAGGACTCTGTAGTAACGCGTATTGGGGAACGAGTCTCTGGAATATTCAGTGTCACTAATTTCCTGAATATAGTTCTGGGATTGCTGCAGAATTTTGATTCTTGTAACTCCACATAGATGGACTCCGCCCCATTGAAACCTTGATAGTCATACCACATGCTGTCGACGTCTGATATCTCGATGATATTAGTATTGGTGATAAACTTCAGGGAATACTGCTCCTGGGAGAACGAGAATATATCTGTTCGACTACCATCAGAGAAGACAATGTCGACTGACAAATGGTATCTGTGTGGTAGATTGAAATTTTGGAGTCGGAAGTTAAAATTGGAGATTTGAATCCGAGAGGAAGAAAACAGAAGTTCTTTTGAAATACTGATGTTAGAGATACAGGATACGTCAAGATCAGTGACCATGACTTCTCCACTCATATCGACGACGGTTACGAAAGTCTGATTTGTATCCGCATTGTTCACGACAATCTTATAGAACTCGGTCACTAACTGTTGGCTCTTTTTGACTGAAGTATTTTCAAGGTTGTTATGACTAAATATACGGCTCTATTTATATCAAATGGTTCCCGGTAGTAATTAATGTTGCTCTCCATAGAATATTGTAGATACTGACTGTGTATCTCGAGGTGTTTATTATGGGTACTAATTATAAGGAGTGAGGTTGTTCGGGGTAGTCTCTGAATTTCGACCGCCCAATGACGAGACATTTCCAGTTGCGGGAGTGGATGGCGCACTGCACGTGGTGGGATAATTGTCATTAGTTGAGTTAATACCAGGAGCATGACTAAGATCAAGTGCATTTTTGTTCAACTTTTTTTATTAAAACCAGGTGTACTGCTGCCTACACTTCTTGGTGAGACTGGTAAATTGTCATTGTGGCGCCAGTCGTCTTTTAATTTTCCATTGCCATTAAATGTGTTACAACGTTTATCCTCATAGTGTTCATCGTCATCTTTGTACTCCATCTTCATGTCCAACTTTCGTCTTTTTCATGGACTTTTGTCACTAGCACTAGGAGGGCGACTGAAACTGGAATTTTTCTGTTTATCATCATTCATATGCTTGTCTGCTTCTTGTTTCAAAAGAACTGACGCCAAATTAAGACTAGCAGGATTCAATTGTTGTCCTCTGAGTATATATTGCAGCGACTGCGACTTTGATGTTCGAGGGTCTCCACTTCTTCATCACTTTAGACCGTCCTCCGAACAGTGAAGGTTTATGGTATGTGGGGTTTGTCCTCTCGTTGATCGCGCTGCTGCGGCCGTCCGACCCGGGAACGACGGAGACACATTAAATAAAGGAGGGGTGAGACCGTAGCGGAGGTCACCACACTGATGAGAAATTTTTTATTATCGAACGTTCGTATAATAGACAGAATAATTATTTACACTGCACAAGGTAGATCAAAAGAAATCTGCAACATCAAAAATAGTTGCTCGCGATCATTTTCGTTCATCGGTTATGGTTGGGGCGGGTATCTGTGCAACATGCAAGATACCACTCGTTTTCATAAAGCAAA
>JAYSWT010000521.1:0-1014 GCA_043717905.1 bacterium
TTATTTAGAGGGATGAGGCTCTTTATTCAAGGCTTATTGGACGGGAGACCATTAGTCTTCTTTGAACGGGAGGATTCCCTCTCTGATTCGTTCCATCAAGATTTTGTAATAAGTGTCTGACCTTCTCTTGTCATTGAGATCCTTGATCATTTGATTAAACTCTATTACTTTGGGATCAATGGCTAGAGCCTCCCTAGTAATGTTTTCAACAAACAGTTGCTCTGCTTTCTTTGCGCGTGATAGGACGGTATAAGCAATGTTATATCCAAAGACATCTCCCCCATTGAAGAAGATAGGTTTGGTGACGGTGAGACCTTGAACTCTGTGAGCGGTGATGGCATAACCAAACTTGAGAGGGAGAGCAGATACGATGAAGGTGTTTTGACCCGCATAGAATTCCCAATCCGAGTAAACGACTACGAGTCTAATCTTGGATGCGACTCCACTTTGAACTCGATCAAATTCGACTAGGACAGATGAGTCAAGTAGTTCGATGATGACTCCGGTAGTTCCATTATGGACCCCATGAGACTTTTCCCACTTGTTGCAAGACATGATGACTTCACATCCAACAAAGAGTCTGAGTTGCCAAGGCACAGGGAGTTTGTCAAAGAAATCAAAATCGCCTTTGGCGGCATACATCTTGTGGATCCTCTTTTCCGCAATTTGGTTGTTGAACATGTCCACGGTATCATTCTTGGAATAAATAACCAGAGGGACAGCAGAAGGAGTTCCCTTTCGCCCCTTGAGGAAAGAGAGCACATGGTCATCCACCTTGTTCCATCTAATCTTCTCCAAGACTTGAAAGAACTCGGGATCCGATTCCTGTCTAAAGTTCTCATAGAGAAGGACCATGCTGAGCTTGAGTTCCTTCCAGCTCTTGGTCTCGAAAATAAATTCATCTTCACATGATAGCTGAGTCCAATCACCGACCAAAATAACTTGGAGTCCACCAAAGGGAGCATCAGAGGCAAAGACATACCTAGAGTTAGTAATACGTCCAACAAGCAAAGG
>JAYSWT010000522.1:0-1005 GCA_043717905.1 bacterium
ATTTTTGGGTCACCGCGCGCGCTACCTGCCTGTGACGTCGACAAGTGGCTAATCCAGACCTACGCTATTAATGGTTACTTATGTCGAGATCACGGCCTGCCATATGTTCTTGTCCAAAACATAATACAGCTTTCACAGTAAAAATCTATTTATAGAACCGTAAAGTACGCTCTTCACACATTCTGCCTAGGCCCTAGGCTACATGTGAGAACCTTAGTATACCCAAGCTGGTTCCATGCCTGGTAAGAGAGGCAGGTCAAGGTAGGCTAGGCCTAGTTCTACACAGGAAACTTGGTCTAGGCCTACCTACCCAGCAAACACAGTCGTTCTGGGCACGTTCTGGGCACGTGTTGTCGGTGACGGATCAGTGCTGCATAACGGGCAGGTGACTTTTTATCATGTAGGGCCAATGCCTGCCCAGCACTGCTGCATGTGTTTATATTTGTATGCGAAAAGTGAAAGAGAGCAGTGATGCACCATCACTGCTCCGTCAAGCGCCCGGCACTGACGCTTGATGCTGGGCACGTGCCGTTTCAGTGCTGGGCAAGTGCCGTGCATGTTCTTACCCGTCTACTCTATTTAACCAACAGCTCTCTGTCAAGGTCAGAAGAAACGGAGAAAGAATAACTAAATATTGAGAGAGTAACAGAGATAAAAGGTTCATTTCCAAGAACCAAGCAAAAAGGTTATAGCAGGATGTGCTCTAGGGTGTGGTAGGGGGGGGGGGGGGACGTAAGCATCAGGGTTGTTTTGCCTAACTTTCTGTTCATTGGTAGTGCTGTTGTCAATGAGAATAGTTCGCGTTTACTTTAGCCTTGGCTAGTGGTTCGTCACTGAAGATTACTGTGCATAAAGAAGACACTTCTTAATTGTAAGTATACATTAATTCAATAACAAGTTCTTTAGAAGAGGCGTAATGTTTGACAAAATAATATAAACTCTACTGTTGTAATAAAATAACGAAAATGTGTTCCTATTGGCCCCACTTCATTCCATATTCTATAT
>JAYSWT010000523.1:0-1004 GCA_043717905.1 bacterium
TTCAGACGTGGTGAGGTGTGGCAGACTGAGATGGTTTGGACATATGGAACGTTAGAGTAGGAGCGACTCGGTGTATGCCTGAAGAACTATGGATGTGGATGGAGCTAAACGGAAAGAGTAGGAAGGGTTAGGGGGGGGGGGAGAGTGCGTAACGAATTACATGGATCTGCTTGGCTTGGAACGGGACTGGGCACTAGACCGCGTGAGGTGGAGACGCTTGTGGGAACTGTCCAACCCCTGATTGCAGGGATAAACAGACATAAGACGATGATGATGATGATGAGTTCGCTGTCCAACCTCTATAATTCTATTGACTGCTGTTGAACTTGAGCAGTATAGTTATTTATTATAAGTTGCAGAACAGTCATTTTACCCGTAAAATATAAAATATGTGTACGGGCGCAGTCCCTCCCCAGACCCCTCCCCACTGAAGAGGGGATACCCCTCCTCAAACCCCACCCCCTCGCGGCCGAAGGCCACTCGACCACCGTGCACTGGTAAGTTTTATGTTTGCACTGGCTATGCCCTGGTTGGAGAAGTTCGCTAGCGCCGCCATTGTTGTGTAGCTCTCAATAAAACTGCATTGAACAAGAGCGCTATGCTGGTCTAGCCCAATCTGCTTTAACTTTCCGGGCTGAGCAAGTCGAGATGTCGGACCAAGCAGCTTTGGCCAACTGAATGCAGGGTGTGCAGCTGACGTGGAAGAGAAAGGACTTAGAATGAACTTGAGTAAAACAAAGGTAATTAAATACTGTGATATGTCAGGAATAAAAGAAAAGTTAGGAAAATTCCCTTGAGGAATTTGTGGAAGTGGTGTTGGTGCAAATTCAATCAAATGTACATCGTGCATGGCGTGGAATCACAAAAAGTGTAATGGTGTAAAAGGAAGACTGCTGGATGTGATGGATTTCCGGTGTACAAAGTGTGTTGGCTCATGGCTGTTTTACCATCAACCAGGGAGGGGAGTTTAAGGAGGTTGAAATTTGGATGAATGTGGAGCTGGA
>JAYSWT010000524.1:0-1006 GCA_043717905.1 bacterium
TCTCGTCTGCACTGATCCCAGACTAGGTAGACTCAATGCCGAGGAGAGACAGGAACTGTGTCTTATTCGACGATCATTGATCCATTGTCGGTCCGTGGATGTGATTGAGCCGGGACAATTGTCCGAGATTCTCGGCGTCGAGATACCAGTCGGCAATGGTCTCTTCTGTGCTCTGGAGAGTGACGGCGTCCTCGTTAATCCGAAACGACGAAACGAAAACAAGGAATTTCACAATGGCGATTCGACCGAGATTGTCGTCCTCGCGCGGCCAGACTCAGTGGCGTGTAGTCGGAGATGTTCTTGTGCTCGATGTTGGTTCCTTTGTGCATCAGGTCCTCAATGGTCTCCAGCTTGCCGTTGGTGCACGCGATTGACAGTGCCGTGTCCTCTGTGCGTAAAGTAAAACTCTTGTTGACTGTCTTGGTTGGAGTGTTGGTTTTTTTTCTTGGGTGTGATATTTCATCAACCTCTTGTGCAAAAAGGGATCGGTCTGCGCAATCTTCGGTCACCTTGAGACACCTTAGAAAGGGAGAGGGGTGAGAATGTAGGGGGATGTCACTACACTCACATCTTGCACTAAGTTGACCTCTGAAGCCATGTTCTTGATGCAATAATGATTTATTATGTCATATCACTCAGCGACGAGCACAACAGCTCCATACTAGTGATGCCATTCATGGTTGAGAAAATCATTGGCGCCACCAAGGTTATTTCCAGCCAATGATAATAGCTGCTAACTATTATAAAAGGTAATGACATCTGTAATAACGGGCCTAATTTCCCTCTTTAGACTTTTTGCCTCGAATAAATTATCTATGATCTACGAACGTTATTGGTTTTGGGATTGCGTTTAGAGGCATTGTGCTCCTGACTCTTATTTCGGGCTACCAAAGCCTAAAGTTTAGTGGAAAACAGATCGCCTGGTTATTTTTAAAATGGAGTCAAGAGTGGGGTTTTGCGAGGGCTTAAGCGGCTCGACTGACTACCCACCTGCAATCTCACAGAA
>JAYSWT010000525.1:0-1003 GCA_043717905.1 bacterium
CAACACAAGTCGAGCGGCTGCATTTTGCGCGTGCTGTAGTGTTGACAGAGTTGACTTCGGTAGTTCTGCTAGAATACTGTTGCAATAATCGAGTCTTGACAAGGCGAATGCATACATCAACTGCATCGCAATGTCTTGGCCCGAATAGCGACAGATCTTGCGAAGACGCCGAATATGGTAGTAGCAACTGCTGGCAACTCTACCTACATGCTGCTTCAATGTTAGCTCTCTGTCCAACAGAACACCGAGATAGCGTATGGCGGACGACGGCTGTATCATTGTTTTTCCAATGGATAGACTGCAATCATATCGGTCAGCTTGGCTAAATTAGCGCGGGAACCGAAGCATGCTAATTCGGTTTTAGCGTCATTCAGCTGTAGCCGACGAGGTAGACACCATGAAGCGACATCACTGACACAGTCGAGTATATTCTGACGAATCGACGCAACATTGTCAACGACATCGGCTTGGTAGACTAGTAATGTTTATCGTCTGCATACAAATGATATTTCAAATTATGACTATAACATATTGTTTCGAGATCTTCAGTGTATGCAATGAATTCGACTGGTCCGATTACTGAACCTTGTGGCACACTGCAGTTCAGTTCAAATGTACTTGACTCATGACCAGCGAAACTGAAAGTTTGACTGCGTTCACTGTGATATGACTTAACCATTCAAGCGCGCTACCATCAACAGCAAAGCGTTCGCTCAATACCTTCAACAGTACGTCATTGTCAACAGTATCGAAAGCTCACCACGTCTGAAACTGCTTCCACACTCAGACGATTGTTCAACTCCCTACTTGATAATCTGTTTTCAGGGTAACGCCACACATCTACTTAACCATCATTCTCTCAGCTCTTTCCAACCTCTGCATATCCACTACCTTCATTGCCCAAGTTTCACTACAATACACAATGGCCCTTTTCACACATGCTTTATAGATATTTCTCTCAATCACTAGAGAGGCTCCTCTCGAAGTCAAAATAGGGACAAAC
>JAYSWT010000054.1:0-2084 GCA_043717905.1 bacterium
AATGCCTACTAAAAAACAGCTTTCTGCTTTAGATAGTAGTGGTATACTTGAGACAATAAGAAAAAAAAGGATTACTGCACGTAGAAAAATTAGCACTTCAAAATAAAGGTCGAGTAGAGCAAGGGCTACCAAAGAAGTAGCCCTCACCCTCTCACAGAACCGTACGTGAGCCTCTCGACTCATACGGCTCTTACAGGTAAAAGTGATCTAAGGGGTATAGCCATATTGCCAGTGCACAAACAGATTCGGAAAGTTTTTGTAATCCTCCCTTAACTGTTCCCGTGCCTGTTGCATACGCCTCCGGTACCGTTTGTATTTGTTGGTGTACCAACGCACCAACCGGTCATTCAATACCGAAAATACCTCGTGTAATGCAGATGGACTAACGACTGAGTAGTAGCGAATCCAGCCCCGCAATTGCGGAACAATTCGCTCCGCTATCTGCACCAATGTAAGCGATGTACACCGATGGATTTTCATCCGTTCAAAATAACGAACAATGTTTTTCTTCGATTGACTACTGATCTGCGCCCTGTAACATATACGCTTCCGGCCATCTTTACACTTGACCACCGAAGGACGGAACTCAAAACCCAAAAAGTTGAACTTCACCTGACGGTTGCTTCCCCACCGACCGGATTGTTTACAATACACAATCTTGGTCTTCTCCGGATGCAGTTCCAGCTTACAGCTTTTCATGCGCTTCCGGATTTGGGTCAGCAGATACCTGGCTTCCTTCTCCGTTTTGCAATGCACGATGATATCATCCGCATAGCGTTCCCATCTTACATTCCCATGAGGGTTATCTGCATACAGATTCTGCATCCATGCATCGAACACTACATGTAGAAACATATTAGACAGTAACGGGCTTATCACTCCCCCTTGTGGGGTGCCTTTCGTGCGCTCCACCAGCTTACCATCAGGCATCATCATGGGACTTTTTAGCCATCTCTGAATATACAACAGAACCCAGCGATCGGTGAAGTAGTACTCCACTACCTTCATCATCAGCTCATGGTCTATGCAATCAAAGTAGCCTTTAATGTCCATGTCTATCACCCAACGATATGCATGGCAGCGCTCCAGACACTGGTCAATGGCAGTATGCGCCGATTTACCGGGACGGTAACCATAGCTGTCCGAATGAAACACTTTTTCCATTACCGGCTCCATCACGTTTACAGCTACCTGTTGGGCAATCCGGTCACTGACCGTCGGTATGCCCAATAATCGTACCCCTCCATCTGATTTGGGTATTTCCACACCCCGCACCGCCTTCGGAAAATAGCTGCCGCTTGCCATGCGGTTCCATAACTTGTACAGACCATCAACTTTGGTGGCCTCAAACATCTCCAGGCTTTGCCCATCAATGCCCGACGCTCCTGCGTTGCTCCGTACTTTGCCATAGGCCGCTGACAGCTCCTCCAGCGTTACGTCATGTGTCTTACCTTTTGATCCTTCTGTTTCAAATAATTTCATCTTCCCCCTTTTTGGTTGTGAAAAATTTGACAACTAACCTGTTGCTCCCCTTCGCTCCATGTTGTTTCCAACACTTCTTCACTACTACGGAAGCATCCGCCCCTGCCAGTAAAATGCTCTTTCTGCAAAGGGATTCGACGGTTCGCTCGTCCATTCCATTCGTTACAGTTTGATAAAGAACTTTACTCTTACTGACAGGTTCTCCTGTTCCCATTTCAAGCCCGGTGACAGATCCTGCCGCCTTAATGCCGCCAACCCCACAGCCAGCTATCAGATGTACATCGCTGTGATTATCGTGCAGAGGCGCCACCCTGCCCTTTTGATTGGATCGGTACTCCCTGTAGAGCGGAGCGTTGGTTTCGACACTTGATCGGACGGTTCATTTTCATTCAGCTTCTATCACCCTACTGCGTTAAGACGTTCAGCACATTCCCTTGAAAGGTCTGCACCTCTTAACCGTTTGACAGGTTTGCCTGATACAATCCCTGCCGATAGTTCACTCCGAAGTGCTGCATAGTCATTACAGAAACTTCAAAGACCTATCATCTTGAAATCAGCATCACCATTGCGGGTTAGACAATGATGTTCAGGACACACAGCAG
>JAYSWT010000055.1:0-5236 GCA_043717905.1 bacterium
GTCTCTTTCTTCATAAGACAATGCTACTTCGTGGTATCCAGATTCTCGCATTGAAACACCTTGTTCAATTCGATGATCTGGATGCCAAGAGAATGAATAATATTCAAACTATAGCAAAATAGGAGTAAAACAAAAGCCCCTCGCGGGGCCTTGTGTTCTATAGAGATACTGCTCGACGAGGTTTTCCGCCCCGCTCACCTCCTGCGCGCGGATGTCTTTTTTCCTTAAAGCCAATCAGATACCTACTGGGGTCGTCTGAAAGGTCAAAAAAATCATCTGCCGCCTCACGCAATTTTGTTGAGGAAGACTTACCAAATGCGACTACTTCAACTTGAGTCCCCATATTTATCTGAAGATATTGTACAAGTGGGACGAAATCACCATCGCCAGAGGCAATGATGATTGCATCAAGTTTTGGAGCGAGGGTAATCGCATCAACCGCAAGGCCAACATCCCAGTCTGCCTTTTTTGCCCCTCCCCAGAATTCCTGAAGTTCTTTCGAGCGGGTTTCGATGCCAATCTTCCCAAGTGCTTCAAAAAAGCTACTTTCTTCGCCTGTTTTTGTCGAAATGACATACGCCATAGCGCGTATAAGCTTTCGGTCTGCAACCGTATCCTTCAGAATGTTGTTAAAATTCACTCGCGCGTCATCGTAAAGATGTTTAGCACTGTGATAGAGATTCTGCGCATCTATAAAGATACCGACGCGCTGGTCTTTGTGTTTAATTACTGCCATATGAAATTGTAGGTCTAATTAGACCAAGTGTTATAAAAAATTGATTCGACTACTTACTAAAACATACTCACGATGCAAAAAGTTTTCTTTTGAGAGGAGTTTTCCCCTTCATGCAAAAATGCGCGGGTTGCGCGCATTCTTGGTTATTTGATTCCGAGTTTCTTCACGAGGTTGTTATATTTTGCCTCGCTTTTCTTCTTCAAATACTTCAGGTGTGAGCGGCGGTCAGAGACCATCTTGAGGAGTCCGCGGCGCGAATGGTTATCCTTCTTGTTGTCCTTCAAATGCGCTGCGAGCTCGTTTATTTTTTGGCTCAAAATAGCAACTTGTACCTCAGGTGAGCCAGTGTCACTGTCGTGGCGCTGGTGCTTCCCAATAATCACTCCTTTCTTCTTGACTGTTAGCATGAGGTGTAGCGTAGCACAGCTACAGTAAAAAAGCAAGTTCCGAGGGATTTTCCTTGCTATTTCGACTTTTTCTGGGAATCAATGAAGAATTTAAACGAAAGGTCTTCTTTTGGTGAATCGTACGGCATGAAGATAATCTCATCCTTTCCCTTGAGTTCTTCGTTCATGGTTGCGATGTCTACCCCATTATTTTTCTCCTCTGAATCAAAATAATTTCCCGATGAAATAATAGTTATGCCTGGAGCGAGGTTTCCTTGCAGCTGGTCTTTAAAGCTTGGTATTGGCATAAGTAATTCGTTATCCCATCACAACTTGTCCGCCTTCGTTTTCCCACGTGTCTGATCCCGCTGAATTATCTTTCGCTCTCTCAGCTGCTGCATCAAGAAGTTCTGAATCTGTAGGGTCTATATCACCAAAATCGTCAGGTATAACAGGGTCAGTAAGGTTTACCCCAGCAACAAATCCTCGCTCCGCTAGTGCTTGTGCTCTTGGGTCAAATTCTCCTGATGGTTCTTTAAACATAGTTAATCACATTCATTGTAACACCGCGCTCTGTTTAATCAATCGAGTTACTCACGTATTACATGTAAACATCCATGATATGAGTGCTGGTTTCTCATATATAATAGAACAATGGATTTAATAGAGTACAAACGTCGCTTCTTGGAATACACAGAAATAGAAAAAGGCCGAAGTATTAAGACGGTAATGAACTATGACCGTTACCTCACGCGCTTTCTATCGCACACAAAACTCAAACAACCAGAAGATATCAGTGATGAAGCTATCCGTGAGTATCGTCTGTGGCTCAATCGCCAATTAGCGCGAGAGACAAAGCGCGGTATGGCGAGTGAGACGCTCAAAAAACGCACTCAGAATTACTACCTCATTGCGCTGCGCGCATTTTTGAAGTACATGGTACGACAAGGGGTGAAAGTGCTTCCTCCTGACCGGATTGAGCTTGCAAAAGCACCAGAGCGAGAGCTTGACCTTATTTCATCGAGCGACCTTTCTCGACTACTGTCCTCTCCAGATAGCAGTGTGCTGCAAGGATTACGAGATCGGGCCATTCTAGAGTTATTTTTTTCTACGGGACTACGCGTCTCGGAACTGTGTTCTCTGTCTCGTGACCTCGACCTGTCTCGTGATGAATTTTCCGTACGCGGGAAGGGAGAAAAAGTGCGAGTAGTTTTTCTCTCAGACACTGCAAAAGTAGCGCTACGAGCCTATCTTTCCAAAAGGACAGATGTAGATGATGCGCTATTTGTTCAAATCGGGCGTGGGGGTGAAAAAAGTTCAGCAAAAAAGGAAGGGACACTGCGGCTTACCCCTCGCTCCATTGAACGTTTGGTGAAGCACTACGCAACAAAGTCTGGAATTACAAAGAAAGTTACTCCACATGTGCTTCGACATAGTTTCGCGACTGACCTCTTAGAGAATGGAGCAGACCTTCGTTCAGTACAAGCGCTACTCGGACATGCAAATATTGCTACCACTCAAATTTATACGCATGTGACTGATAGTAAGTTACGCGAGGTTCACAAACAATTCCACGACAAACGCAACAAACCTTCATAAGCGGTGACCTCCATCGTTGTGGGTGAAAAGTTTTCGGTCAACGTACTTGAAGTACGTCTTCCTCAAATTTTTCGCCCACGCCTCGGATCTCACTCACTTACGAATGTTTGTTTGGACACGTTTCACAAATAACAAAGTCACTCCGCTATATATATTAGTGTTTCACGAATAACATTTTTGTAACGTTTCATGTGAAATGAATTCGTGATAATATTTTTATATGAAGTTAATCTCTTGGAATGTAAATGGACTACGGGCAGTCACAAAGAAAGGATTTGTAGAGTGGCTCTATCAGACAAGCCCTGATGTCCTTTGTCTGCAAGAAATAAAAGCTGAAGCAGAGCAACTCTCAGATGAAGTACGCGCTCCACGTGGATATCATGCATATTTTTCGTCATCCAAACTGCGCAAAGGATATAGCGGTGTCGCGCTCTACTCAAAGACAAAACCTGACAAAGTAGAGTATGGAATTGGAATAAAAAAATTTGATGATGAGGGACGAATAATTATCGGACACTACAGCAACCTTGTCCTTTTGAATGTTTACTTCCCAAACGGAGGAGGTGGGCCAGAGCGACTCAAGTACAAATTTGAATTCTATGATGCCTTTCTCAGCTACATCGAGAAATTACGAAAGCATGGCAAGATGGTTGTTTTTTGTGGTGATGTAAATACTGCCCACGAAGAAATTGACCTCGCACGCCCTAAAGAAAATGAGAAAAATACAGGGTTTTTACCAGAAGAGCGGGCATGGATAGACGAACTTATTTATAGTGGTTATACCGATAGTTTTAGGCATTTTCATCCGAATAAGACCGCTGCATATTCATATTGGGATATGAAGACTGCGGCACGTGAGCGTAATGTGGGTTGGCGAATTGATTATTTTTTTGTTGCTAGCGAACTAGTCGGAAAGCTAAAGGGTGCAGGAATTCTTGCTCAGGTTACTGGCTCAGATCACTGCCCAGTGTGGGTGGAGATGAAGTAGGATTCACTTCCCACTCGAAGAATCATAGGTTTCAATCGTTTTACTTCACTCCGTATTTCTTGCGTATCTCCCCTACTTCTTTTTCCTCCTCTTCGTCTTTTTTATTTTTTCCTTCTTCACCAAGTTGAGCAAGAGTTTCTCTCGGAAGTGTGAGCAGTAACAGTGTACGTTTTTCAAGATAGTCGGCAGTGTTCTTTTCTGGATCATCGAGCACCTCATCAAACAGCGCATGGAGTATCCATCCGATTTCACGCCCGGCAGGGATGTTTGCTATTACCATAATTCGCGCCCCGTCTATCTTAAGCATACCAACTGAGACTGGTGCACGCATCGCTTCCTCTATCATTGAATGGTACTTACGCAAACGATAAGGTGTTTCCTTTGGTCTCCCCATGCCTATGCGGTCACATGAGCGCACGTGCATCAAATCCCATACCAGTGTTGGTCCAACATTTGCAACAATGCGCCGTACTGCAGAAAGGGTAATTTTTTCAATATCAGAAAAGAAGAGATGATAGCGCACCAAAGTCGAGACTGTGTTGACGATGTGTTTTGGAAAGTGCATTCGCTCAAGTATTTTTCTTGAAATCTTTCCTCCAACTACGTCATGTCCATAAAATGTCCAATCATCCTTCTCGGGTGCCCACTTTCTGGTATGAGGTTTCGCGACATCATGAAGGAGTGCCGCGAGGCGAACATGGAGTGGCCATGACCTTTCCGCGGAATGTTGCAGCGCGCGGAGATTGTGCTCCCATACATCGTAGATATGGTCACCATTTTGCTCGCAGCCAATTCCCTCTTCGAGTTCAGGGATAATTATCTTTAAAATCCCAGTTCGGCTGAGTAGTACTATTCCTTCCATAGGGCGTTCCGACATTATCATTTTCTCAAATTCATCACGAATACGCTCTGTGGCAATTTTCTGTAGGAGTGGAGTAAGTCGGACCACTGCATCCATTGTTTCCATTTCAATTGCAAAGCCAAGTTCTGCAGCAAAACGCACTGCCCGCATGACGCGGAGTGCATCTTCATTAAATCTGTCTTCCGCTTTGCCAACGCTTCGAATCAAGTGTCTCTCTATGTCGAGGATGCCATCATATGGATCGATGTACTCACCTTTTGTGGGGTTGTATGCAATTGCATTCATGGTGAAGTCTCTTCGCAATAAATCATCATAAAGACTTCCTGAGAATTCAACAGAATCAGGATGGCGATAATTTGTATAGGTTGCTTCCTTGCGATATGGCGTTACTTCGACAATCCGCAATGATTTTTTATACGTATCATCTTCAGAGATTTGCTCATTGACTATGCCGACCGTTCCGTAGTCATTTTCGTAGAATGTTTTTGGGAATAGGGCAATAATCTCCCCCGGCTTTGCATTGGTAGTGATATCCCAATCTTTAGGGGTTCTTTCTCGAACAAGATCGCGAACACATCCCCCAACGAGGTAGGCTTCAAAGCCAGATTTCTCTAATGTGTGTACTATTGAAACGATTTCTTCTGGAATAGAGAGTATTTTCTTCA